>RFGJ01000096.1 GCA_003696665.1 Gammaproteobacteria bacterium
AGTTGTCCAAGAAGGTGAGTTTGAACTTGTCTGCAAATACGGAGATCGCTACCAAATCCACATTCTGCAGTGGCACCCTTACGATTTGGAAGGCTGGGACGGCTTTGTCTATCCATGGGCATTCAACATCCAAGAATACGCGCCAGTCGTTGGTAAGATTCACCTGCCACCGCCCGTACATCTTGTCTTCACCGCCAGAAACTTTGTCGTCTGCAACTTTGTGCCTCGCTTGTACGATTTCCACCCCCAGGCCATCCCCGCTCCGTACTACCACAGCAACATTGACAGTGATGAAGTGCTTTATTATGTGGATGGTGACTTCATGAGTCGTACGGGCATTGGGCCGGGTTACCTGACACTGCACAAAATGGGGGTGCCGCATGGCCCACAGCCTGGAAAAACAGAAGCATCCGTAGGCAAAAAAGAAACCTATGAATATGCCGTGATGGTCGATACTTTCCGACCGTTGCGCGTCACTGAGCATTTCCGGAGAGCCATGGATCCCGAATACAACCGTTCATGGCTTGAAAATCAAAACCGGTCATAACACAGGAGAGAGCATCATGAAAGAAGCACCCAATCCCATCGGTTTGCGCGGCATTGAGTTCACCGAGTTCTGCGCACCTGAGACAGACTTTATTGACAAGATCTTCAAAGATTTCGGCTTTTCTAAGCTGAAAAAATTCAAGGGAAAAGATATCGTTTATTACAACCAGAACGATATCCACTTCCTGCTCAACAACGAAAAGCAGGGCTTCTCGGCCAACTTCGCCAAGTCGCATGGCCCAGCCATCTCTTCAATGGGCTGGCGTGTCGACGACGCGCAGTTCGCGTTTGAAGAAGCTGTGCGCCGTGGCGCCAAACCCGCCGATGAATCGGTCAAAGATCTACCCTATCCCGCCATTTACGGCATTGGTGACAGCCTAATTTATTTCATCGATAAATTTGGTGATAAAGGCAGCATCTACGAGGAGGACTTTGAAGATCTCGACGAGCCCTTCATTCAGCCCGACAAAGGCTTCCTCGTGGTCGATCATCTGACCAATAACGTCTATAAAGGCACCATGGAAAAATGGGCCAACTTCTATAAAGAAGTCTTTGGCTTCTATGAAGTGCGTTATTTCGACATCAATGGCATCCAAACCGGTCTCGTTTCATATGCGTTACGCTCGCCCGACGGAAGCTTCTGTATTCCGATTAACGAAGGTAAAGACGACGACCGCAATCAGATTGACGAGTATCTGCGTGAATACAACGGGCCCGGCGTACAACACCTTGCTTTCCTGACCAACGACATCGTCGCATCACTCGATGCCATGGAAGGCACAGGCATTCAAACGCTGGATATCATCCCAGAGTATTACGATGACATCTTCGATAAAGTGCCAAACGTCAAGGAAGATCACGAAAAAATCAAACATCATCAAATTCTGGTCGATGGCAACGAAGACGGTTATCTTCTGCAAATCTTTACCAAAAACCTGTTTGGTCCGATTTTTATCGAAATCATCCAGCGCGAAAACAACCTTGGTTTTGGCGAAGGCAACTTCACCGCGCTGTTTAAATCCATCGAACTGGACCAAAAACGTAGAGGCGTTCTATAACGCATCCTCGCTTATGATAGACGGGCCAATTGGCCCGTCTTTTTTGCTATAGTCACCACCAAAGGCAATTAGTGCGGACATCTCATATGCTTGATCACGGGGTTGTCGAACATATTGTGAATCATTTTTTCATTCCACCCAGACCCGACATTTTAATGGCCATTCAAGAGGCCTGTCGCGCTGAAGATCCAGATATTGACCATTTAGCAACGCTTGTCAGCCGGGACATCACCCTTTCTGCAGCCGTCCTGAAACTACTCAATTCACCGTTTTTTGGCTTTCGGAGCAAGATTGAAAATATCAAGCAGGCGGCCATGATGCTTGGTACCAGCGGCATAGAATCCATAGCGACAGCGGTCCTGCTCAAGCGCGCCTTTGCTGGTCAAAGAGCATGTATTCCTATGGATCGCTTTTGGGAAGAGAGTCAGCAATCGGCTGATCTCATGTATGCCATTGGCCAGCAATTTCAGCTCGAACGGTATGTGCCTCTGGATCGACTTTACACCCTGGGACTCTTTTTTAACACTGGCAGCGCCGCTTTCGCCATTCGATTTGATGATTACCACGAGCTCATTGCACAAGCAGACCAAGATAACTCAATCTCGCTCATCGAATTAGAAGAACAGCACTACAAAACCGATCATGCGACCGTGGGTTATATCCTTGGCCGTACCTGGGGACTGACAAACGAAGTTCTTGAACTCATTCTAGAACATCATTCAAAGCGGTTTTTCACGCATACATCCGATATCGCACAACGCGTTGCCTGGGCAGCGCTTTGGCTAACACGCAATGTTAAACGTTATGTACGTCATCGTGACTTTCTGTCAGATTATGATGCGCTGCACAACAGCATTTTTGAATTACTCGGTATGACCGAAAGCGATTTCATCGATCTCGCCGAGGATGCCGAACAGCATTTCAGCGCATAAACAAAGGGGCGGAGGCCCCTTTGTTTATCTGGCGTATGTTACGATTAACCGCCACACTTTTTCGGCCCACCTTTACAGCTTCCGCTGCCACCTGAGCCACCACTGGAACCACCGCCAGAAGCGCTACAACCATTGGCATCCAGATACTGCTTGGCGGCCAAAGCCTGAATCAAGCCATATCCAGTGTAGTTGTCACGTCCCGGCGCGTCCAAATCCATCGCTGTGGCATCCAAGGCATTGCGAATGTCGGTCCCCGTACACGATGGGTGATAGGACCAAACCAATGCCGCGACACCCGTGACATGCGGTGTGGCCATTGATGTACCGCTCATGTAACCATAATCGGATGGTCCCACGGTCACCGTCGCCGTTTGACCGACGGCGGCTTTCAAGGCTGGTCCATCTTCTTGAGCCGCCCCCACTGTAGGAATGCTGGTTACATTCGTATCACCCAAGGTGCCGTATAACATGCCAGGCTCATTGTTATAGATGATGGCACCCACGCCGCCACTGTTCTCACAATTGAGCACCTTGTCATGGAAAGAGATGTTGCCACATTCAATCAGACAGATTTTTCCGGCTGCCCCGCTGTCTACAGCGTCGCCCAATCCGAAATCATACAAGGGGGCTGTTGCGGTTCCGGTATTTTCCATGGCGCTTACGTTGTATGGCGTACCACCCACCTCCGCGGATGCCATCGTAGCCATACCGGCAGGATA
>RFGJ01000097.1 GCA_003696665.1 Gammaproteobacteria bacterium
CATCTTGTCCAACTCTCAGCGTCAATCGGTGGCATTATTGTAGGCGACGGATCACTGAAACCAGATGAAATTCTCGATCTGGCGGATAAGTGTATGTATAAGGCCAAAAAGTCGGAAAAAACGCCAAAGGTCCATCTCGAAGCCGTCAGCGCGAAACAAACACGGTCGCCAAGTAAAACCTGACCAGAATAAGAAAACACTGGTTATTGCTGGTGCCCGGGGCCGGACTCGAACCGGCACGGTGTTAACCACCGAGGGATTTTAAGTCCCTTGCGTCTACCAATTTCGCCACCCGGGCGATGCTTCCGCCCAGCTTCGACAGAGGGACTTTGCCAAAACCGAGGGAATGTTGATTGGAGGCTGAGGCCGGAATCGAACCGACGTCCACGGATTTGCAGTCCGCTGTATAACCACTCTACCACTCAGCCGTATCCGAACTGAAAAAAAACCTCGACGCTTTGCGCCGAGGTCGATATTTGGAGCGGGAAACGAGACTCGAACTCGCGACCCCAACCTTGGCAAGGTTGTGCTCTACCAACTGAGCTATTCCCGCCTTGAAACTGCGCGCCATTTTACCCGAAAAAGCGACGCTGTCAAGTCCTTGTTCTATCGCGCTCGGCGAGTGCAACATCTTGATTTTTCAGGGATATATTGCCCCCTGAGACACTGAATTATCCGAAATTTTTTTCCCCTGTCAAGTAGGGCCATGCAGCTTTGAGATACAGCCACATGGACCACAGTGTCAGCGCGACCGATAAATACAATAATGCGTAAGCAGTCAGTGTCCATGGATTGGTAAAATCGGCTGGATTGGCTATCAACCCAGTGATTGCGACCATCTGCAATACAGTCTTGATCTTGCCAATCCAGTTCACGCTGACTTCAGTATGACTACCCATTTGTGCCATCCATTCTCGCAATGCCGACACCGTTACCTCACGTCCGATAATAATGAATGCGGGCACTGTCATCCATTCCGTGTTATGCAGCTTCACCAGTAAGGTCAGGGCCACAACAACCATCAGTTTGTCAGCCACCGGATCCAGAAAAGCGCCTAGTGCCGAGGTGGTTCCCATCATGCGTGCCAATAGGCCATCAAAAAAGTCGGTAAACCCTGCCACCGCAAATATCAC
>RFGJ01000098.1 GCA_003696665.1 Gammaproteobacteria bacterium
CAAGATGATTGTGACATTGATTGCACCGATTGCGATGGAAGAAGGCTTGCGCTTTGCGATTCGCGAAGGTGGTCGCACTGTCGGTGCTGGCGTTGTTTCTAAAGTACTTGAATAACGGCTGATATTGGTATAGAATTGCGCGCCTCGCAGCGTTGATGATTGCGGGGCGTGCAGCCCACCACACCGGAATATGTGGTGTGGAAACAATGGACACGATCTGTGTCCTACGGCTTGAAATCTTACCGCCCACTTCAAGAGAAGTTGGATGCGGGTGTTTTTTTGCACTGTAAACGTGGAGAGCCATCAAGATGGCAGCAGCAAAGCAACGTATTCGAATTCGGTTAAAGGCATTTGATCATCGGTTAATCGATCAATCGACGATGGAAATTGTGAACACCGCCAAGCGCACTGGCGCTCAAGTGCGGGGACCGATTCCATTGCCGACTCGAAAAGAACGGTATACCGTCCTGATTTCGCCACATGTCAACAAGGATGCGCGAGATCAGTACGAGATTCGTACCCACAAGCGTCTCGTTGACATCGTCGATCCGACTGACAAAACGGTTGATGCATTGATGAAATTAGAGTTGGCGGCGGGTGTGGATGTTCAGATCAGTCTGAACTAAGCATTGAGCGCTAAGTGCTGATTTGATATCGGCATGCATTGATTTAGAGGGTTCATCATGACAATTGGAATTGTAGGTCGAAAGTGCGGTATGACTC
Organism: Gammaproteobacteria bacterium; assembly: GCA_003696665.1. NCBI lineage: Bacteria > Pseudomonadati > Pseudomonadota > Gammaproteobacteria > Gammaproteobacteria bacterium. The sequence continues at coordinate 724 of RFGJ01000098.1, forward strand.
GGGTGTTCACCGAAGATGGGCGTTCCATACCGGTCACCGTCATCGAAGCAGACCCAAATCGTATTACACAGATTAAGAATCTTGAGCGTGACGGTTATACCGCGATACAAGTGACTGTCGGTCATAAGAAACCGTCGCGCGTGACGAAGCCGCTGGCTGGCCACTTTGCGAAGGCTGGTGTTGAGCCAGGTCGCGGATTGTGGGAATTTCGTGTTGACGAAGCTGCGCTTGAAGGACTGAGCGAAGGCGAGGAGCTCAAGGTCGACCAGTTTTCGGAAGGGCAAAAGGTAGACGTCACTGGTGTGAGCAAAGGTAAGGGATTCCAAGGGGCCGTCAAGCGCTGGAATTTCCGCACGCAAGATGCAACACATGGTAACTCGCTCTCGCACCGTGCGCCGGGTTCGATTGGTCAAAACCAAACCCCGGGCCGCGTCTTTAAGGGTAAGAAAATGGCGGGCCACATGGGGGCTCGGCGAGTGACCGTACAAACCTTAGAGATTGTGCGGGTTGATGTAGAGCGGAATCTGCTGCTTGTAAAAGGGGCTGTGCCCGGAGCAGCAGGTGGTGATGTTATTGTTCGTCCAGCAGTCAAGGCTGCGGACTAATTAAGCGCCCGATAGGAGAAAACGCATGGAACTTTCTTTGACAGTTCCCGGCCAAAACGGCACCAAAGGTGCGCTGACCGTATCCGAATCGGCGTTTGGTCGTGAATTCAACGAGGCTCTTGTTCATCAGGTGGTCACTGCATATTTGGCAGGTGCACGGCAAGGAACTAGAGCACAAAAAAATCGTTCTGCCGTAAGTGGTGGTGGTAAAAAACCATGGCGTCAGAAAGGTACTGGGCGTGCCCGAGCAGGTACGATCCGTAGTCCCTTGTGGCGTAAAGGTGGTGTGACTTTTGCCGCAAAGCCACAAGACCACAGCCAGAAAGTGAACAAGAAGATGTATCGGGGGGCAATGGCTTCAATTCTTTCTGAATTGGTGCGCCAAGATCGCTTGATCGTTGTCGAGTCGTTTTCGGTTGACGCCCCCAAGACGAAGCAGCTTGTTGCAAAGCTGAAAGAAATGGCTTTGGACGACGTTCTGATTGTTTCCCATGAGGTTGATGAAAACCTATATTTGGCGGCTCGTAACCTACATTGGGTGGATGTGCGTGATGTGCATGGCATCGATCCAGTGTCCTTGATCGGGTTTGAGAAAGTGCTCATGACGGTCGAGGCGGTAAAGAAGATTGAGGAGATGCTGGCATGAATCAAGAACGTTTGATGAAAGTGCTGCTGGCACCTCATGTCAGCGAAAAGAGCACCATCGTTGCCGAGAAGCACAACCAGGTGGTGTTTAAGGTGGCGAAAGACGCAACCAAACGTGAAATCAAACAGGCCGTCGAGCTGATGTTTGATGTCAAGGTTTCGTCCGTTCGTGTTCTGAATGTAAAAGGTAAGCGCAAGCGGACCGGAATGATCGAAGGTCGCCGCAAGGATTGGCGTAAGGCGTACGTCACCTTGGCGGAAGGACACGATATCGACTTTTTGGGTGCCGAATAAGGCGTCGTCAACGGTATAGAGGAATAGTCTCATGGCAATTGTAAAAGCAAAGCCGACATCGCCGGGACGCCGTTTCGTCGTAAAGGTTGTCAACAAAGACCTGTACAAGGGGCGCCCGTATGGCCCGTTGACGGAACGCAAAGTCAAAACCGGTGGTCGCAACAATCAGGGTCGCATTACCACCCGGCATATTGGGGGCGGCCATAAGCAGCTGTACCGAATTATCGATTTTAAGCGCAACAAATTCGATGTTGAGGGTCGTGTTGAGCGTCTCGAATATGACCCCAATCGTTCGGCTCATATTGCGCTGATTTTGTATAAGGACGGTGAGCGTCGTTACATTATCGCCCCGAAGGGGTTAAAGGTCGGCGATACCGTTGTGAGCGCCGATCAGGCGCCGATCAAGACGGGGAATGCTATGCCGTTGCGCAACATTCCGCTTGGTACAAACGTACATAACGTTGAGCTGCGTCCGCTAAAGGGTGGACAGCTTGCGCGTTCGGCTGGCGCTTATGCACAAGTGGTTGCTAAAGAAGGCAATTACTGCATGTTGCGTTTGCGCTCGGGTGAAATGCGCCGTGTCTTGGCGGATTGCCGCGCAACAATTGGTGAGGTTGGCAACGCTGAACATATGTTGCGCTCGCTTGGTAAAGCTGGCGCGAAACGCTGGCGAGGCATTCGTCCGACCGTGCGTGGTGTGGCAATGAACCCGGTTGATCACCCGCACGGTGGTGGTGAAGGGCGTACATCCGGTGGTCGTCACCCAGTGACACCATGGGGTGTGCCAACCAAAGGTAAAAAGACTCGGTCGAACAAACGCACAGATAAGTACATCGTGCGTCGTCGCAACAAGTAGTCAAGAAGGGGTTAATCGTGCCACGTTCACTGAAGAAAGGACCGTTCGTAGATCTCCATCTGTTGAAAAAGGTGGAGGCTGCTATCGAGTCAAACAACCGGCGACCAATCAAAACTTGGTCGCGTCGTTCAATGATTATTCCGGAGATGGTTGGCTTAACCATCGCTGTTCATAATGGCCGGCAACATGTGCCAATACTGATCACCGAGGATATGGTTGGTCATAAGTTGGGTGAGTTTGCGCCCACACGAACCTATTATGGGCATGCTGCCGATAAAAAGGCCAAACGCTAATTGAGGTGCTGAAATGGAAACTGTTGCAAAACATCGGTACGCACGCATTTCGGCGCAAAAGGCACGGCTGGTGGCTGACCAGATCCGCGGCCTGCACGTCGAAAAAGCGTTGAACATACTGACCTTCAGTCCGAAAAAGGCGGCGGCCTTGATCAAGAAGGTATTGGAGAGCGCCATAGCCAACGCGGAGCATAATGATGGTGCCGACATTGATGAGTTGAAAGTTTCGGCCATTTATGTCGACGAAGCGCCAACTTATAAGCGTTTGCGGGCGCGCGCCAAAGGTCGTGGGGATCGCATACTTAAGCGGTCGTGTCATATCACCGTCAAAGTTTCAGAGCGCTAGGAGAGACTCATGGGTCAGAAAGTACATCCGACCGGTATTCGCCTGGGCATTATCAAAGACTGGAATGCCACTTGGTATGCCGAGGGTAAAGAATTCGCGGATATTCTCGAAAACGACATCAAGATTCGTGAGTTTCTCCGTAAGGAGCTTAAGGACGCATCAGTCTCGAAGATTAAGATTGAGCGGCCCGCCAAAAGTCTGCGTGTGACCATCCATACAGCGCGGCCTGGCGTCATCATCGGTAAGAAAGGTGAGGACATTGAGGCACTACGGAAAAAAGTGTCTGAGCTGGCTGGTGTTCCGGCGCAAGTCAACATTGAGCAAATACGCCGCCCAGAATTGGATGCACAGCTTGTCGCAGATAACGTTGCCAATCAGCTCGAGCGCAGGGTGATGTTCCGTCGGGCGATGAAGCGTGCTGTTCAGAATGCCATGCGCCTTGGCGCTGAAGGTATCAAAATACAGGTCAGTGGACGCCTCGGTGGTGCTGAAATCGCAAGAACCGAATGGTACAGGGAAGGGCGAGTACCTTTACATACTTTCCGTGCTGACATTGATTACGCGACGTCCGAAGCTTTGACCACTTACGGCATTATTGGCGTTAAGGTTTGGATCTTTAAGGGCGAGGTGTTGCCTGGGCAAGAGCGTAAAGAAGAAGCAACACCCGCTGAACCGAAGCGTAAAGGCCGTAGACGGTCAAAAAACTAAGGAGACGGGATAATGCTACAGCCAAAACGTACGAAATTCCGTAAACAGCAAAAGATGCGCAATCGTGGTATGGCGCAACGAGGCAACAAAGTAAGCTTCGGTGAGTATGGCTTGAAAGCCATTGGGCGTGGTCGCATGACGTCCCGTCAAATTGAAGCCGCTCGTCGTGCCATGACGCGTGCCATGCGTCGTTCTGGAAAGATTTATATTCGTGTTTTTCCGGATAAACCCATTACCAAGAAGCCGTTGGAAGTGCGTATGGGTAAAGGTAAGGGCTCGGTTGAATACTGGGTTGCCCAGATTCAGCCAGGTCGTATGTTGTATGAAATTGAAGGTGTGTCTGAAGAGCTGGCACGCAAGGCATTTGCACTTGCGGCTGCCAAGTTGCCTTTTAAGACCACTGTAGTGACTCGGACGGTGATGTGATGAAAGCCAGTGAATTGAGAGAAAAGAGCGTAGAAGAGCTCAAAGCCGAACTGCTGAACTTGTTGCGTGAGCAGTTTAAATTGCGCATGCAACACAGCACAGGGCAATTGTCACAAACCCATTTGTTGAAAAAAATGCGGCGTGATATTGCGCGCGTGAAGACAATCATGAATGAAAAGGCAGGTGCGTGATGAGTGAAACAAAAGTTCAGCGCACGCTCAAGGGCCGTGTGGTCTCCGACAAGATGGACAAAACCATCACGGTTCTGATTGAGCGCCGGGTTCGGCACCCGCTGTATGGGAAATTCGTGACCCGTTCTAAAAAGATCCACGTGCATGATGAATCCAACGAAGCACGTGTGGGCGATATTGTGAGTGTGACCTCATCTCGCCCCATTTCAAAGACCAAGACGTGGCGTCTGGTTGAGATAGTCGAACGCGCTTCTCGGGTATAAAGCGAGAAGCATTTAAAAAAACGGGAATTTGGTGATATACTCCCGCGTCCCTTGCGGAAGGCGCAGGTGGTTCGCGGTAGAATAGCGGAGAAAACCGATGATCCAGATGCAAACAATACTGGACGTAGCCGACAACAGCGGCGCGCGTCGCGTGATGTGTATCAAGGTGTTGGGCGGTTCCAAGCGTCGATACGCCAACATCGGCGACGTGATTAAGGTCAGTGTTAAGGAGGCCGCACCACGGGGTCGTGTCAAAAAAGGCGATGTGCTCAACGCTGTTGTGGTTCGCACACGCAAAGGCGTTCGTCGTCCGGATGGCTCAGTCATTCGATTTGACGAAAATGCAGCTGTGTTGCTCAATAACCAGTTGCAGCCGATTGGTACGCGTATTTTTGGACCTGTCACCCGCGAGCTTCGGGGCGAGAATTTTATGAAAATTGTCTCGTTGGCTCCGGAAGTGCTTTAAATAAACGTAGAGAAGAACGGCCATGCGTAAGATCAGAAGAGGCGACGAAGTCGTCGTATTGACCGGGAAATGCAAAGGTGAGCGCGGTAAGGTTACACGCGTATTGCCGGACAATCGAGTGATTGTCGAGGGCGTAAACCTGGTAAAGAAGCACGTCCGCCCGAATCCGCAACTTGGTATTGAAGGCGGCATTAAGGAAATCGAGGCACCGTTACAGATCTCGAACGTGGCGATTTACAATCCGGCCACGGGTAAGGCAGATCGTGTCGGTTTTAAGTTTTTAGAAGACGGCAAAAAAGTTCGCTATTTCAAGAAAACTGGCGAACTCATTGATGCCTGAATAAATAGGTGATTAAGATGGCGAAACTGCAAGACTATTATCGAGAGACAGTAGTCAAACAATTACAAGAGAAGTTTGGCTACAAGTCGGTCATGCAAGTCCCACGAATCACCAAGGTCACCGTTAACATGGGGCTTGGTGAGGCAGTTGGGGACAAGAAAGTAATTGAAAACGCACGTGCCGACCTGGCTGCTATCACCGGGCAGAAACCGTTGGTGACCAAAGCACGGAAATCCGTGGCAGGCTTCAAAATTCGTGAAGGCTGGCCAATTGGTGCCAAGGTGACCCTGCGCGGGGAGCGTATGTGGGAATTTCTGGAGCGCCTCATTTATATTGCGATTCCGCGTATTCGCGACTTTCGCGGCTTGAATCCGAAGTCATTCGATGGACGCGGTAATTACAGTATGGGTGTAAAGGAACAGATCATTTTCCCGGAAATTGACTATGACCAAGTCGACGCCATTCGTGGGATGGACATTACCATTACCACGACGGCCGAAACGGACGAAGAAGGTCGTGCGCTGCTCCAGGCGTTCAATTTCCCGCTGAAAAAATAAGGGTGAAACCATGGCAAAAGTATCAATGATCGAACGCGAGAAAAAGCGCGCCAAAATGGTCGCCAAGTACGCAGCAAAACGTGCTGCGTTGAAGGCCATTATCAATAATCCAAATGCTTCGGACGAAGAGCGTTGGGAAGCGCAGGTCAAGCTGCAGAAGCTGCCAAGAAATGCGTCTCCAGTGCGCCTTCAGCGTCGTTGCCGTATTACTGGACGCCCACATGCGGTGTATCGCAAGTTCGGCCTCTGCCGTAACAAGCTGCGTGAGGCTGCCATGCGTGGCGACGTCCCCGGTCTGACCAAAGCTAGCTGGTAAACAAGGAGCGAGAAGTCATGAGTATGCAAGATCCCATTGCAGATATGCTGACTCGTATCCGAAACGGTCAGGCGGCAGGTAAAAAAGAAGTTTCTATGCCTTCTTCGAAGCTCAAAGCAAATATCGCACGAGTGCTGAAGGAAGAAGGCTATATCGTGGACTACTCGGTCTCTGAAGGGCCAAAGCCCGTTCTCACAGTCGTGCTGAAATATTTCGAGGGGCGTCCGGTCATTGAGAAGATCGAGCGTGTAAGCCGTCCAGGTTTGCGCATTTACCGGAAGGCAAACGAATTGCCAAAAGTACTTGGCGGACTGGGCATCGCGATAATCTCGACGTCGAAAGGTCTGATGACCGATAAGGCTGCCCGCAAGGCAGGCCACGGCGGCGAAGTCATCTGTACGGTTTATTAAGGAGGCCACCATGTCTCGTATTGCAAAAGCACCCGTAGACATCCCGGCTGGCGTCAATGTGGCAGTCAACGGCAACCATGTTTCCGTCAAAGGGAAGCTGGGTGAACTGACCCACCAGGTCCACGATGCCGTCGACGTTGTCGTCGAAGACAATCAGATTCGCGTGGTGGCCAAAGATGGCGTTGAGAATTCTGTTGCATTGGCTGGCACCACTCGTTCTATTCTCAACAACATGGTGTATGGAGTTGCGAATGGGTGGGAAAAGAAATTAGTACTGGAAGGTGTTGGATATCGCGCGAAGGCGCAGGGAAAAAAGCTTAATTTAACACTAGGTTTCTCGCACCCTGTTGAGTTTGAATTGCCAGAAGGCGTGTCTGCAGAAACGCCCTCAAATACAGAAGTCGTGGTGAAGGGGGCTGACAAGCAACTGGTAGGGCAGGTGGCTGCCAAGATTCGTAGCTTCCGTCCGCCAGAGCCTTATAAAGGCAAGGGTGTTCGTTATGCGGACGAACACGTCCGTCGCAAAGAAGCGAAGAAGAAGTAAGGGTGGAGCGCATGGATAAGAAAACTGCACGGTTGCGTCGTTGCAAACGCAGCCGCATGAAAATGAAAGAGTTGGGTGTAACCCGCTTGGTTGTACATCGCACACCGCGTCACATTTATGCTCAGGTGATCAGCGGAGACGATGCGAAAGTGCTGGCGGCAGCGTCCACGGTGGAAGCGAAAATCCGTGAGCGTGTGAAGTCGACTGGTAATGTGGAAGCGGCCAAGGTGGTTGGCGCGGAAATTGCCAAGAGAGCGGTTGAGGCTGGTGTCAAAAAGGTGGCTTTCGATCGCAGCGGATTTAAATACCATGGTCGTGTTAAGGCGCTTGCGGATGCGGCGCGTGAAAATGGCCTCGAATTCTAAAGGTGCAAAAGATGGCAAGAGACATTGAAAACACCGAAGGCTACATCGAAAAGCTCGTCAACGTGAACCGTGTGGCCAAAGTGGTCAAAGGTGGTCGAATTTTTGGCTTCACCGCGTTGACGGTGGTTGGCGACGGGAAAGGAAGAGTGGGTTTTGGCCGCGGTAAGGCGCGCGAGGTGCCCATTGCGATTCAAAAAGCAATGGAGGCTGCAAAGCGCAACATGATCGAGGTCGAATTGGCAGAAGGTGGTACATTCCGTCATGCTATGAAAGGCCGCCATGGTGCCACGACTGTTTATTTGCAGCCTGCGTCTGAAGGTACCGGAATCATCGCCGGTGGTGCAATGCGTGCGGTGCTCGAAGTGCTTGGCGTACAAAACGTCTTGTCGAAGACCATCGGCTCAACCAATCCGGTGAATGTTGTTCGGGCAACCTTTGATGCATTGCGTAGGATGACGACACCGGAGGCCGTAGCCGCCAAGCGTGGTAAGACGATAGAAGAGATCTTGGACTAAGACCATGGCTAAGAAGACACTAAAAGTAACTCAGGTGCGCAGCGCGATTGGCCGGTTGCCGAAACACAAGGCAACACTAAAAGGCTTGGGACTGCGTAAGATTGGTCATACAGTTGAGCTGGAAGACACGCCCGCTATTCGAGGCATGATCAAACAGGTCAGCTATATGGTATCGGTGGAGGAGTAAATCATGCGACTGAACAGCATCGCTCCAGCCGAGGGAGCCAAGCGCACACGTAAGCGTGTTGGACGCGGCATCGGTAGCACCCTTGGCAAGACTTGTGGGCGTGGCCACAAGGGTCAAAAATCGCGCTCGGGCGGATACCACAAAGTTGGTTTTGAAGGCGGCCAGATGCCACTTAAGCAGCGACTGCCGAAATTTGGGTTTACGTCGCGCAAATCCTTATTACACGCAGAAGTGCGTCTTGGTGAACTTGCCAAAATCGAAGGTGATGTCGTCGATCTGCAAACGCTTAAGCGTGCCGGTATCATTGCACACCATATGAAGTCTGCCAAAATCATGTTGTCAGGCTCCATCGATCGCGCGCTAACTGTTCGGGGCGTTGGCGTCACTAAGGGCGCACGTCAGGCCATCGAAGCGGCAGGTGGTAAGGTGGAAGACTGATGGCAAAAAAGCCTGGCATACAACCAACTGCGGGTGTCAAGAAGGGCCTGTCGGAGCTCAAGCAGCGTATCTTATTCCTAATTGGGGCGCTGATTGTGTACCGTATTGGGTCCTTTATTCCGGTACCCGGAGTGGATGCAACGGTGTTGGCTGCGGTGATGGAGCGGCAGCAAGGTACACTGCTTGCATTGTTCAATGTCTTCTCTGGTGGCGCATTGGTGCGAGCAAGTGTCTTCGCCCTCGGCATTATGCCCTATATCACAGCCTCCATTATCATCCAAATTATGGGGCATGTGCATCCCACACTGAAGGAATTGCGCAAGGAAGGGGAAAGTGGCAGACGCAAGATGAACCAAATCACACGTTATGCCACTGTAGGGCTCGCCACGTTCCAAGCTATCGGCATTGCGGTGAATTTTCCAGGAATGATACCAGGCTTGGTACCGAGCGTCGGGCCGGATGGTACCCCAGATTTGGGCTTTGTGATTACGGCCACGGTAAGCCTGGTCACCGGCACAATGTTTTTGATGTGGCTAGGTGAACAGGTGACTGAGCGCGGTATCGGCAATGGTATCTCGATGATCATTTTTGCCGGAATTGTTGCCGGACTTCCGCGGGCGATAGGAAGTACCTCTGAACAAATCCGACAAGGTGACATGAGTGTGCTCACCCTGCTTTTAATCGGTGTTATCGTCGTGCTGACGACTGCCTTTGTGGTGTTCGTTGAGCAGGGCCAGCGTCGCATTGTCATTAATTATGCGAAGCGTCAGCAAGGTCGGCGTGTGTTCCAGGCCCAGAGCAGTCATTTGCCGCTCAAACTTAATATGTCTGGCGTCATACCGCCGATTTTCGCTTCGAGTCTGATCTTGTTCCCGGGCACGCTCGCGCAATGGTTCGGGGAACAATTCAGGTTCTTGAAAACGTTCAGTGTGATGCTCCAACCTGGCCAGCCACTGTACGAATTGAGTTACGCAGCGCTAATTATCTTCTTTGCCTTCTTCTATACGGCATTGGTATTCAATGCACGTGAGACAGCGGACAATTTGAAGAAATCTGGCGCATTTATTCCGGGCATTCGTCCTGGCGAGCAAACCGCGCGTTACATCGACAAGGTTATGACCCGTCTAACCTTTGGTGGCGCGCTATACCTGACCTTGGTGTGTTTGATTCCAGATGCACTCAACGTATGGGCAAATGTGACCTTTTATTTTGGTGGTACTTCATTGCTCATTATCGTTGTTGTGATTATGGATTTCATGGCACAAGTTCAGGCGCACTTGATGTCGCATCAGTATGATACGTTACTGAAAAAAGCGAACTTCAAGGCTGGGACAGCTGGGCAAATCCGTTAATTGGTTAGCGGTTATTGTTAAATCGGGAGAGTGAAATGAAAGTCCGTGCTTCAGTAAAAAAGATTTGCCGGAACTGCAAGATTATTCGGCGTCATGGTTCAGTTCGAGTCATTTGTAGCGACCCGCGGCATAAGCAGCGTCAAGGCTAAGACGTCGTTTACCTAAAGGGTTTGGTTGATTTTTGGTCGGGTCGGCGCTAAGATACGCGCCTTTTCCGGCCCAAGCCACAAGTATCAGGAGAGTTTGGCATATGGCCCGTATTGCAGGCATTAACATACCGGTAAATAAACACGCGGTTATCGCGTTAACCTCTATTTATGGCATTGGTCGCACACGCGCGAAGAATATTTGCGAAGCGGCTGGAATTGATCCAACGAAGAAAATTCGCGACTTGTCGCCTGAAGAAATCGAGAAAATCCGCAACGAGGTGGGCAAGTACACCGTTGAAGGTGACTTGCGGCGAGAAGTTTCAATGAACATTAAGCGGTTGATGGACCTCAAATGCTACCGTGGCTTGCGCCACCGTCGTAGTTTGCCGGTTCGTGGTCAACGGACCAAGACAAATGCGCGCACGCGCAAGGGTCCGCGTAAACCAATCAAGAAATAAACAAAATTAGGAAGTGTAGGCAATGGCTAAGACTCCATCTCGTAGCAAAAAACGCGTCAAAAAGCAGGTGTCGGAAGGACAAGCGCATATTCATGCGTCGTTCAATAACACAATCGTCACCATTACCGATCGGCAGGGTAACACTTTGGCGTGGGCAACCGCTGGCGGTTCTGGTTTTCGCGGTTCGCGCAAAAGCACGCCGTTTGCAGCCCAGGTCGCGGCCAGTCGTGTGGCGGACATGGTAAAAGAAATGGGCATGAAGAACTTGGACGTTTTTGTGAAAGGTCCGGGGCCCGGCCGTGAATCGGCGGTGCGAGCATTGCACGCAGCCGGTTTTAAGATTAGCAGCATCACAGACGTGACGCCGATACCACACAATGGGTGTCGTCCGCCGAAAAAGCGTCGAGTTTAATACAACGGATTCTGGAGATACAGAACGATGGCAAGATATCGTGGCCCAAGATTGAAACTCGCCCGTCGTGAAGGCACAGACCTTCATCTGACGAGTGGTGTACGAGCGGTAGAGACAAAATGCAAAATTGATACGCCACCGGGCCAGCATGGCGCGGCGCGTACGCGTTTGTCTGACTACGGCGTTCAGTTGCGTGAAAAGCAAAAGGTTCGCCGTATCTACGGTGTGCTCGAACGTCAGTTCCGCAAATATTATAAGGAAGCGGCTCGTCGCAAAGGCGCAACCGGTGAGAACCTCTTGAAAATCCTGGAGTGTCGCCTTGATAACGTCGTGTACCGTATGGGCTTTGGTGCCACTCGTGCGGAAGCGCGGCAGTTGGTTTCGCATCGGGCCATCCTGGTTAACGGACGTCCAGTCAATATTCCGTCCTATCAAGTCTCTCCTGAAGATGTCATTTCGGTTCGCGAAAAGGCGCGTAATCAGGAGCGAATCAAAGCAGCGCTCGAGCTTGCCTCTCATCGAGAAGCCCCAGCTTGGATAGAGGTGGATGCCAATAAAATGGAAGGTGTCTTCAAGCGTGTTCCCGAGCGGTCCGAGTTACCAGCGGATATTAACGAGAACCTGATTGTCGAACTTTACTCGAAGTAATTTCGGGAGAGGAATATTATGCAGGATTTTTATAATAGCTTGTTGACTCCGCGCTCAATTAAGGTCGACAAGGTTTCGAATACGCTGGCAAAAGTCGTTCTTGAACCCTTCGAAAGGGGGTTTGGGCACACGCTTGGTAACGCGTTGCGTCGAATCCTATTGTCGTCGATGCCGGGGTGCGCCGTCACTGAAGTTGAGATTGACGGTGTGTTGCACGAATATTCGACTATCGAAGGGGTTCAAGAAGACGTTATTGAAATTCTTTTGAATCTTAAAAAGTTAGCCGTTCGTCTCGACGATAAGGACGAGGCCGTGCTTGAGCTGTCAAAATCTGGCGAAGGGCCGGTCACCGCAGGCGACATCAAAGAGCAGGCGGGCGTCACCATCGTGAACCGAGACTTGGTTATTGCAAACCTTAGCGGCGGCAACTTGGCTATGAGAATGGTGGTCAAGCGAGGTCGTGGTTACGTGCCAGCGAGCACACGTCGTGAAGAAGGTGATGCGCCGATTGGTCGTTTGTTAGTCGATGCTAGCTTCTCGCCAATGCGTCGTGTGGCTTATACCGTTGAGGCGGCGCGTGTTGAGCAGCGTACCGACTTGGATAAACTTGTGTTGGAAGTTGAAACCAACGGCACCATCGAGCCGGATGAGGCGATTCGAATTGCGGCAACCATATTGTCGAAACAACTTGCCGCCTTTGTTGATTTGAAAGACGAAGAGAAGGAAGAGCCTAAGAAAGAAGAGCCGGAAATCGACCCAATTCTGTTGCGTCCGGTCGACGATCTGGAGCTTACGGTTCGTTCTGCGAACTGTCTGAAGACAGAAAACATTCATTATATCGGTGATTTGATTCAACGTACTGAAGTCGAACTGCTCAAGACACCGAATCTCGGCAAAAAGTCGCTCACAGAAATTAAAGATGTGTTGGCATCACGTGGCTTGTCACTTGGCATGCGCCTAGAGAACTGGCCACCACCGAATTTGCCCGAGAAAAAATAAGTCGAGTCATTGGTTAAGAGTATACCGACGTGAGTCGGAATAACGTGGAAGGATAGACAAATGCGTCATCGTAAAAGTGGTCGAAAGCTGAATCGCACCAGTGCACATCGTAAGGCCATGTTCCGAAATATGGCCGTGTCACTGTTTGAACATGAGGTCATTCGCACGACCTTACCCAAGGCGAAAGAATTACGTCGTGTGGCTGAGCCACTGATAACGCTCGCCAAGAACGATACCGTGGCAAATCGTCGTTTGGCGTTCGCCCGCACACGTTCAAAAGCGGCGGTTGGAAAACTGTTCACAGTACTCGGTCCGCGTTATCAGGATCGCCCTGGTGGCTATCTTCGTATTATCAAGGCTGGTTTCCGGCCAGGAGATAATGCGCCGATGGCCGTAGTCGAACTAGTGGACCGCCCGGTAGAAGATGACGAAGCGCCGAGCGAGACACCTGAGACCAATACTGAAGAATAAGGTAGCATATACCGAAATAAGAAAGGGCCGTTAAGGGCCCTTTCTTATTTCGATGTTCAAAAACTACTAGTTGTTGGCGTTTTGACGCGATCAGACGGTCCAGTCGTTGA
>RFGJ01000099.1 GCA_003696665.1 Gammaproteobacteria bacterium
CGCGGCGTGGCAGGAGGAGGACCAGCTTTCCAGCGCTGAAAGGCAACGTATTCTGGTTGAACTGGGCAAACAGTGAAGCGCGATCGTTTTTTCCTTGATACCAATAATTTCTTCTCCGCCACGCCCGCCGGAAAGGCAAGTCACCTGCTGACTGGTGACCGCAAGCACTTCGGAGCTTACTTCAACCAGCCTGAACTGACTGCCGGTGTGATTGTTCAAACCGTTGCTGACTATCTTGATGCTCTTTGATGGTCAGGCCTGAGAGGCGTCGTCCAATCGCTGAATGACCACCCTGTCACAGCCGATGCGTTTCGCTGGCGTCATCATCATCTCAGGGAACGGCATCTCTACTCGTCACAAACGTGACGCTCCGATGTTTCATGTTCGGGATTGGCAAAGGGCATCTGTTGGACCGTGCCTGTATCAGACTGTCGACGGGGATAACATCAATGCGATCTGCGGCGTTGTTATTTCTGGACCACTCGATTTGACTCATCTCTCTGCGACGGGAATCGTTGGCAAAGCCCGATTTGTAGTCCCATTGTTCAACTCGTACACCCCGTTATCCACCTCGCCCGCATGGCTGATCCAGTATGGCAGCTCCGTTGCATGACTTTGTTCTGCCACAGGTGGTCGTGTCCTTTTGTGGTTGGCCTTTTGGGGGCGTTTGAGGATTGGACGGTTTTATAAAGAGGATTTTTTAAGTTGACAGAAGGGCTTTAGGGTTATTTGATGAGAAGTAACCCGCTTTTTATGCAAAGTGCCTTACCTTTTAGCGCATATTTGGCGGTTTTCTGTCCGCGCGCATCTCTTCGGTTTCCTTTATTTCTGTTCACTTTTGACCTGCCTGAGGCAAAAGGAGGGTACTGTGGCTGTCGGTAAATCTTTTCTTGTCATCCTTGCTGTTTTTTTCATCCTTTCGACTTCTGGTTGTGGTGGGAAGAGTGGGTCGGCGGTTTCTTCGAGTTCTGCCGGGAAAAATTCTGTAGCCGTTGCCGTGCAGCCTTTGGCCATTACAGGGACTTGCCCTAATGGAGGGATCCAGGTTGATACCGGTATCGACACCAACGGCAATGGTGTGCTTGATGTTGTCGAGGTGACGGCGACCCAATACGTCTGCAATGGTAATGACGGTAGTAGTGGGATGAATTCTTTGGTGGCTATCAGTGCCGAAACGGCAGGTTCTAATTGTGCCGACGGTGGCAATAAAATTGAAGCCGGGGTGGACAGTAACGGTAATGGTGTGCTCGATGCCAGTGAGGTGTCAACAACCAATTACATCTGCAATGGTGCCAGTGGTGCAAATGGTGGGAACGGCCTCAACAGCCTAGTATCCGTTGTGCCTGAATCTGCCGGTTTGTTTTGTGCCAATGGTGGCAACAAGGTCAATTATGGGCTGGACAGCAATGGCAACGGGGTGTTGGACGCAGGAGAAGTCTCCTCCAGTTATTACGTTTGCGATGGTGCTCCTGGGGGGGCTGGTACCGGGGTGGCCTGGCAGGATGTGACCGCTGGTTCTGTACAGGCGGTGTCCAATACTGGCTATATGGCCAATAATCCGACGTCGCAAGTTGTCATCACCCTACCCGTTGCACCCACCTATGGGGATTTGGTTGAAGTCACAGGCGTCGGTGCGGGAGGTTGGAAAATCGCCCAGAATCCAGGTCAGTCGATTATCACCGAGAATGTTGTCAACTACCTCGACACATGGGTTAGGCGCAACTCTGTTGGAAATTTGACCTCTTTTGCGGTGTCTTTTGACGGCAGTGAACTGGTGGCGGCTGGTTCTGGCAGTCAGCTCGGTATTTCGACCGATTATGGTTTGACATGGACTGCGCGCGAGTCAGCTCGGGCTTGGCGTGCGGTTGCCTCTTCCGCAGATGGCAGCAAGCTGGTGGCCGTGGTCTACGGAGGGCAGATTTACATCTCGACCGATTCGGGTGTTACTTGGACGGCACACGAATCAGCGAGAAACTGGAACGCAGTTGCTTCGTCTGCCGATGGTGTCCATCTTGTGGCCACGGTCAATGGCGGACAGATTTATACTTCGGCAGATTCTGGCATCACCTGGACGGCACGCGAATCCGCAAGAAAATGGGTTGCTGTTTCGTCTTCGGCTGATGGTAGCAAGTTGATTGCCGCTGAGAGTGATTATTCTACATTGGCTACCGGTCAGCTTTACGTCTCGACTGATTTCGGCTCCACCTGGAATACGGGAGGAAGCCCTCTTCAGATTTGGTCAGCAGTTGCTTCTTCTGCTAGCGGCGATCAATTGGTCGCTTTGGGGCTTAACAGTCAGGTTCTCATTTCAACCGATCTGGGCACCAACTGGACGGCGCACGAGCTGTCCAGAACCTGGGTGGCATTGGCTTCATCAGCCGATGGTCGGGTCCTTGCAGCTGTTGCCGTTGGATCCGGTGGCAATCAGATTTATATCTCTACCGATTTCGGGATAACCTGGACAGCTCATGGCAGTCTGGGGTCCTGGAATTCTTTGGCCCTATCTGGAGATGGGAGCAAAATCTATGTGGGCGAGCCGCTGGGATCGATCTATGCCTCTTTGAACAGCACCCTTCCTGGGCCTTCCGGATCGATTCGTGGCGATCAGTATGACGCCGTTGATTTGCAGTACATCGGTAACGATACGTTTGTGGTGCGAGGTTTTGCCGGCGATCTGGTGGTGCAGTGATGAAAATTGGGGACATGTTATCTGGAAACGATACAGATGACATGTCCCTTGGTATCAATTTGGCATCTGCTCTTCGCTCATGCCCTGCTGCGCCCATGCCGTCAGCGGCAGGGCGAGAATGAGAATCAGTGTCCAGATGTTCATGGTCGCCTCCCCCGTAA
>RFGJ01000100.1 GCA_003696665.1 Gammaproteobacteria bacterium
GATGCCGGTTTCTCGCCCAAAACGAATCAATATCTCTTTGAAACTTTGAACATCAAAAAAGGCATTGAGAATATGAACCTGACGAGAAAGATGTATAACCAATCCACGATACAGACCAAAATTTTGGTCAAGATTCTCGACTGAAACGGTTTCGCGAACGGTCGATGAAAATCCTTGAGATCCCGGAACAAAAGCACGCTATGCCCAACCGATGGCTGGTTTGGGCGGTGGTCGTATTGGCGGTTGGTTTATTTGTGATTTTGTTGCCATGGCGCTCTTCGGCCGATGTGGTGGCGGCGGCACAGCTGGCGACAGTCACACAAGGGGATATCGCAGAGGAAGTTGTCGCTTATGGGCGTTTGGTTTCACGCAATCCCAATGTGATTGTGGCCAAGGTCGACGGCATTGTCGAAAAAATTAACGCTTACCCGGGTAAACGGGTCAAACGCGGTGAACTGCTACTGAAACTTGCCAATCCGAGCCTAGTCACAAACTGGAAGAATGAGCAAATGAATGCCGTCAAGGCGCAGGCCGAGGCCAAAAGCGCGCTTGCCGAGTTGGAAATTGAGCGGGTTCGGCTGCAAAACGAAGTCGAGATATTGACCAATACCGTCGAGCTCCGCGCACTGGAACTAAATAAACTTAAGGCGTTGAGAGACAAAAATGTCATTTCTGAACTCAAGTACTTGCAGTCTGCCAATAACCTGCAAGAAGCCAAACTGAAGCTGGCGCTGGCGAAAAAAAATCTGGCCATTTTTCAACAGGCATTGGACGCAAAAAAACAGGCCATTGAGCAAAGTCTGGCGGTCGCCCTGCAACGGGCGGACATCGCGAAAAAAGAGCTTGATGAGCTGGCAATTATCGCCAGTCGCGACGGCGTGCTTCGAGAATTTGATATCCAGTTAGGCAGTGCCGTAACGCGGAATCAGAAAATCGCCATCATTTCTGACCAAGACGAATTGTATGCCGATCTTTTGGTGACTGCCGCCGAGGCAGAGAAATTGCGGGTTGGCCAGCGCGCAACCATTGTTGTTGGTCAAGCAAAGGTGCCTGGCGAAGTGATGCGAGTGCATCCAGTGGTCGAGAACAATCAAGTACAAATCGAGGTGCGCCCAACGGCGCCAATTCCGGGCAATAGAAAGGAAAACTTGGATGTGGCGGCCTACATTGTCGTGGCTGAGAAAAAGCATACCACCGTGCTTGCGCGACCAGAAGGGGTGGATATGCCTTTCCAGACCTATACGCTCAATGTGGTCCGTGAGGATGCGCTGGTGCCGACGTCCGTGCGGGTGGGAATGATCGACAAACGCCACATCGAAATAGTGTCCGGATTGAAGGTAGGGGATCGAGTGATGATAGCAAAAGAGGAAAATTGATGGCGCGAGGACCGCTGATTCAGTTGCGAAATGTGAGCAAGTCTTTTGTTGACGGACAAACGGAACACCGTGTGCTTGAGAATGTGTCGCTAGACATTACGGATGGCGAAACGGTGGCTATTACGGGCGAGTCCGGCAGCGGTAAATCGACGTTATTGTCGATTCTCGGGTTGCTCGACTTGCCAACCGAGGGCGAATACCGGCTCCGCGGCAAACGCGTAAACGAGTTGACCTACAAACAGCTCGCGTTGATTCGTAATCGTTACATTGGGTGGGTGTTTCAAAATTTTAGTCTGATCAATCACCTGTCTGCGCTGCAAAATGTCATATTGCCGCTCCGGTTGGGGACGGAGGTGCCAAAAACGGAGTATGTTGCCATGGCCGAAGCGGCACTTGCCAAAGTGGGGCTTGGCGACAAAATGCACCACTTGCCCAGCCAGTTGTCTGGGGGTCAACAGCAACGGGTGGCATTGGCGCGCGCCATTGTGACCCGCCCCAGCGTGATATTTGCCGATGAGCCGACAGGAAATCTGGACGAAAAAAACAGCGAGCAAATTATGGCGTTGTTGTTTTCGCTCGTGGCTGATGGTACGACACTGGTGCTGGTTTCGCACGAGCCACGTTATGCCAGGCAGTGTCAACGGATATTGACGATTAGACAGGGCAGATTGGAAGTTGTTAACGAATAACTATTTGTTTGATCTTTACTGGTATTTTTTGCGGTGGAAGTCCGAGCGTGCGAAGTTGTTGCTGCTCACCTTGGGCTATGTGTTTCTTTTTATTCTGTTGATGCAACTTGCCACGCTTGCTGGTGTGTTGTTAAAGCGAAGCCCTGCCTGGGCAAATGTGACCGGGCCTTACTACACGGTGGCCAAGCGCTTTGAGGATGGCTCGCTCGCAGGCACGAATTTAATGGTGGCAGACGCGATCAAACAGTATCCGGGCGTTAAAGAAATCAGCTATTTGGCGTTACATAACATCACATTGACGAGCGCTCTGGGCGAGGCGCGATCATTTAAGGCGGTATTTTATTCGCGTAACTTGGTGCGCCACTTAGGATTAACGTTCTCAAAGCAGGCCCAATCAAATGGTGGCAGCGGGGTTTATTTGACGCACCGCTTGGCACAGCAAGCCAACGGCCAGGCTGCGCGCGTGACAAGGCTATCGATAAGCAATCGGGGCATCAATATTCCGGTCGAAGGGATCGCCGATGACGCCTTTGATATGGTGGGCAGTGAACCGGTGGACATTTGGTTGCCGGTGGAATACTTCGTGCATTTTACGCCTTTTGCCGGAGGGCCAATGGCCAGCCGTTTCATGCGAGCTGTGCCAATCTTTTTTATCTTTTTTGACGCCGCGAAGGCACTGGATGAAACGGCCTTTTTGAACTATTTGCACGAGAACACAAAGTCGGTTGCCGGTATCCAGTTTGAAAAGCGGGGCGCTGCCTTGGCGCTCTATCGCGGCATAATTTTGGATGCTCAGGCGTATCAATATCTCTGGCAAAATGCCATTGCCATTGGCATTTTCGTGCTGATTCTTGCCTTGACACTGTCGGTGGTGTCGTTGATGTTTCATGTTAAGCAGGCCATTGTTTTACATGCCGATACCGTAGTGGTGCGCGTGCTTGGTGGCACACGCTGGCGGCTCATACGCCCATTGGTGCTGGGTAATCTTGTTGTGCTTGTCGTCATCGGCGGCTTAGGACTTTGGGGGTATGGTCCTGCAATGCATTGGTTGCTGGCGTTTGGTCTGCAGGCCAATGTGCCGACCATGACCACTGGTGAAGTCTCCCTGGGCACACAGACCTTTGCGTTTGCGGTGGTTGCCGTACTCTTGATGGGCACCGCCATTGTGCCCCAGTTGAAATGGACGCAGTGGCAACTATTTCAGCGTGCGGTCAGCGTCTCATTGTCACGCCGCGCTCAGCATGCGATGCATGGTTTGCAATTGGCGCAACTGACGTTGGCTGTCGTGGCGCTCTCGTTTGTGGCGGCGTTTTTCTTGCAGCAATCGGACAATCGACAACAGTATCATGTCGATGAAAGCGTTGTGGTTCGCCACTATCAATCAAACAATGCATCGATGCCGTTGAAGACAATCTATCACAAGGGCGTTTCTCTTTTTGGCAATTGCCGCTTTGCCATCAGTGAAACGTCATTTAATCAGCCCTACCGGATTGCGATTGAAGATGCCCGACTGATTGGGAGTGCTCAGTTTTTTCTCCATTATGTCAGTCCGTCATTTTTCGCTTTGGTCACCGGCAGTGATAACTGCCCCCAATCGGATAGGGCGATGGGGTATTTCATGAACGGTGCTGCTGTCCGCCGTTTTCAGCAAGGCGCGGAGGGGCTCGCGCGATCGCCTTTATCACTTGGTAAGCTCCGCGGGCAATATCGAATGGTGGGGGTGGTGCCGGAGATTCCACACTTCGGTCGGCAAACCGCCGTGCCGCCAATGATTTATTTACCAATTGAAGCGGCGGACCGTGGCACCATCGACAATCTTTATGTCTATATAGGTACGCATAATCCCCAAACCCTCGCAGCGTTTGACCAGTGGCTTAAGCAACAAGCCGTGGGCATGCATTTGGTGTCCGAGCAAACATTACAAGAACTCTTGGCGCAGCAGGAAGCGCCGCGCCAACTCTTTTTTGTCTTGACGGCCATACTCGTGACCTTTGCCGCATTGCTTGTAGGTGTGTCGCTGAGTTTACAGATTGCGTCTCAAGTACAAGCGGAAAAGTTCACCTATGGTGTGCTGCAAGCGCTTGGTGCATCGAAACCCTACATCTATTGGCACGCCATGAAAACGAGTCTGTTTGTGTTGGCCGCTTCAGTTGCCTTGGCTTGGGCTGTCCACGGCCAGTTGAGTGGCTGGTATGACGAGGTGCTTGGCGTGACGCGAAGCAATGCCGAGATTGGCGGCCTGATTGGGGTCTCGGTATTGTCTGTCATTGCGTGCCTGTCACCATTGGCTGCGTTGCGGCGTTTGTTTCGAACGAGTATCGCCACATGCCTGCGGGCAGGCGCCATCTGACGAAGTTGGTTTTTTTTGTTTTCTGAAGACGGCACGTCGCGACGTGATGGTCATCGTTGGCAGCGGCTCTTAAGCTCTGGCAACATCCTACGTCTGTTCGGTTTTATCGAGACATTCTAGCGGTCGCGCGACGATTGTTCATTGCGGGTGTTTTACCAGCCGCCGAGCGCCGTGGCGCCATGCGATTCGGTGAAGATGGCATTTTGTACGATTGCTGCATTTCGAAGATGTCGCAAAGTCTGATATTCTCACTGTGCACCGTTGGGTACGTGACTGTTTTAGGCGGCTAAGAAGGCTGTGTCGCGAACGGTGAAGTTCATTACCATAGTATGGCGGAAGAAATTCGACAACATATCACCCGTTGATTCACTAGGGGGGACTATGACCTATCATCCAATCACACGCTTATTACATTGGAGTATGGCCGTACTCATTTTTGCCAATGGCGCGCTGGCTTGGTTGGCGGAAGATGCCGAGCGTCCGCTCAAGGGCACGTTGTTTTTCTGGCATAAATCCATTGGCGTGCTGTTGTTGCTATTGATTGTTGTCCGTATTCTCATGATTCGTCGCCACCCGGCCCCGCCTTATGGTGACAATATTGCGCCGCGTGATATTCGTGTGCATAAGATAATTTCGCATCTGTTGTATTTGTTGATGGTGCTGGTACCCGTGGCGGGTTATTTGCTGGTGGACGCCGCCGGAGGCAAGGCCAGTCTGTTTGGATTGTTCTCATTGCCGGA
>RFGJ01000101.1 GCA_003696665.1 Gammaproteobacteria bacterium
GATGCCGGTGTTCACTTCGCAAATTTTCCGTAACTCGGCGTCCGCATCCTTATGTTCCACGATGCGCTCAACGTGTCCATTACCATCGCGGACAATGCGACCATACCCGTCGGGTGAGGCGGGCAGGGCGGTCAGTAGGCCAACCTCATTGTCAGAACAGGCCGCTAATAAATTTTGCAGAGTCTCTGGTGTGATTAACGGAACATCGCCATACAGGATGAGGACCCGCGCGTCGGGATGGAGGCTGTCGCTCGCCTGCGCCACGGCATGGCCTGTGCCAAGTTGCTCTGCTTGCAGATGCCAATGCAGCGGCTTGTCTGCGAAAGTGGCGCGCACGAGATCGGCCTGATGGCCGACGACGACGTGGATGGCATGGGGCGACAATGCTTCGGCAGTGTTAAGCACATGACCAAGCATCGGACATCCCCCTATGGGCTGCAAGACTTTGGGCTTGGTCGACCGCATGCGGGTGCCTTTCCCTGCCGCCAAGACGACGATTTCCAACAACTTTGGTGCCTTCATCACACTCGGGTCAGTGAATTTTTGAACGAAAGTGTACCAAACTCTTAGGGTCCCTCATAAAAGAAAAAGTGACCTAACGTCACTTTTTCTTTACAAACGGTCACGCGAACCTCTTACACTCAACGATTAACGTTTGAGCTTTTTCCTCAAAGCTTGAATGGTTCGCAATTGCGCAGCGGCCTCGGCCAATTCAGCCGCCGCCTTAGCGAATTCAATTTCACTGGCCTGATCGCGCAGCGCCTTTTCGGCACGTTCTTTTGCCTCAGCCGCCGCCGCCTCATCGATATCGTCGGCACGGACAGCCGTATCCGCCAAGATGGTCACCAGCAGCGGCTGTACCTCAAGCATACCGCCCGAGACATAGAAGATTTCCTCCTCACCATCCGGCTTAATGACCCGAACAGGCCCGGGCTTGAGCGAAGTGAGCAATGGCGCGTGTTGGGGCGCAATGCCGAGCTCGCCCATTTCGCCCGTTGCTATGACCATCTCGACCAGACCGGAGAACAACTGCTCTTCGGCACTGGCGATGTCCAGATGTACCGTCATCGCCATCTCCTCTTCTCCTTATTGCTGAAGCTTCTTCGCTTTTTCAACGGCCTCTTCAATGGAGCCAACCATATAGAAGGCCTGTTCTGGCAAGTGGTCGTAATCACCATTCAAAATGCCCTTGAACCCGGCGATCGTATCTTTCAACGGCACATATTTGCCAGGTGTGCCAGTAAATACCTCGGCAACGAAGAACGGTTGAGACAAGAAACGTTGAATTTTACGCGCACGCGCTACAATCAACTTGTCTTCTTCGCTCAGTTCGTCCATACCGAGAATGGCAATAATGTCTTTCAGCTCCTTATAACGCTGCAAGACCGACTGAACGCCTCGGGCAACGTTATAGTGTTCTTCACCGATGACCAGCGGGTCCAGCTGTCGCGACGTTGAATCGAGCGGATCCACGGCCGGATAAATACCCAGCTCCGCAATTTGACGCGACAATACCACCGTCGCATCCAAGTGCGAGAAGGTGGTGGCCGGTGACGGGTCAGTCAAGTCGTCGGCCGGGACATAGACGGCTTGAATGGAGGTGATCGATCCAGTTTTGGTTGAGGTGATACGCTCTTGAAGGACGCCCATTTCCTCTGCCAAGGTCGGCTGATAACCTACTGCTGAAGGCATACGGCCGAGCAGTGCCGACACTTCGGTACCCGCCAAGGTGTAACGATAAATGTTATCGATAAACAGCAGGACGTCGCGGCCTTCGTCACGGAATTTTTCCGCCATGGTCAAACCCGTCAGCGCGACGCGCAAGCGGTTACCCGGCGGCTCGTTCATCTGGCCATAGACCAGAGATACTTTGTCCAATACGTTGGACTCTTTCATTTCATGGTAGAAGTCATTACCTTCACGTGTCCGCTCGCCGACACCAGCAAACACTGAGTAACCGCTGTGCTCGATGGCGATGTTTCGAATCAGCTCCATCATGTTCACGGTTTTA
>RFGJ01000102.1 GCA_003696665.1 Gammaproteobacteria bacterium
AAAGAAACGA
Source organism: Gammaproteobacteria bacterium (assembly GCA_003696665.1). Lineage (NCBI taxonomy): Bacteria > Pseudomonadati > Pseudomonadota > Gammaproteobacteria > Gammaproteobacteria bacterium. The sequence continues at coordinate 11 of RFGJ01000102.1, forward strand.
TGCATCGCTTCACGAAACTGGCGTGAAGAAACGTCTTCTAGTTGCGCTGGTTTGCCCGGCACATAGCGGAATACCGTAACGCCATTGTCCTCGTCATATTCGATTGGTTCAGGACCGACGTTGTAGGGCGCGAGCAAACGTAGGATCTCAAACTCATCGGTGCGTGATCGGGCAAAAATGTCGCGGTTTGGCGTGTCAAATCGAACGGTGAATTCTTCACCATTGTCGGCTCGCACATGGTAAGTGCGGTTCGATGCGCCACCTTCCATCGGCTCAATGTAAAGTTGCTTGAACTGCGCGAGCAGGGGAATGCGCTGAATCCGGTCGGTAATGCGGACCGGAGCATGTTGCAACATGACGTTATCCTTGATTTTCTTGTGCCCTACGCCAACTACGCCACCCTATGATACACATGACAACGTACAGGGTAAAGAGGAGGGCAGTGAGCCATAGATCTCGTTGGAGGTAGAGCCAGATACTAGTGGCATCGATGACGAACCAGTAGATCCAGTTTTCGAGCACTTTTTCGGCAACGAGCCAGGTGGTGGTGATGGCAAAACCGGTGGTCAGGGCATCCAGATAGGGGTATGCGGCATCAACATGAGTGGCAACCCAATGTCCCCACAACATGCTGACGACAGCGGTGGCGAGAATCAGTACCACATGTTTTTGCAAGGGCCAAGTGACAATCGGTTTATGTTTGTGTTTTGCATCTTGCCCATGCCACCATCGCCAAAAACCAAAAACGGCAAGCCCCATATAAAATATTTGCAGTATGGCTTCTGATACCAGTCGGCTTTGCCAGAACAGGTAGAGGTAGATGGCATTTGACAGAAAACCTGCGACCCAACAGGCAATATGTTCCCGAATGGCAAGAATAAGGTAAGCGAGCGCGAGCACGACGGCGAGCCATTCAAGCGCCGTCGTGGCTAGGATTTGTTGCCAGATAACGGTCAACACGGACGGTGATTTAGTCGTCGACGACGTCGGGGTGGCGATCACCCGGCATGATTTTAATCACCAGCACTTGCTGTCCGAATTCGCGGAAACTGGCATCGGTCACCTGCTTGATTGCTTGCCACACCGCTTCGGAATCACCAAACAGTTGGGTGCTGAGCGTGTTTTTCACCACCCGAATGCCGTCAATCTTGTCGAGCGCGTCAATGTATCGGCGGATGATCGGCTTGTAGTCTTCACAAAGCGGGTAGAGACTCAGATCAGCCGAAAGCTTCATACTCATCTCCTTTAATAAACCACGCGAAACGTGACACCCCATTGCGCTGGATCGCCTTGTTGGGTGTAGAGCTTGTCGATCCAGTCTGGCGGCTCATTGGCGAAGAAGAAGCCCCGCACAGTGTATTTCTTGTCAAAAATATTTCGGCCCCAGAGGTAAATTTCCCACCAGTCTTGTGTATAGCCAAGTTTTACATTAGTGAGCACATATGGTTTTGCCCGGTGATCATGGCTGTCGGAATAGTAATAACCGTCTTGGCCGGTCACATCCGTTTGGGCATACCATCCGTTGCCCTGCTCGTAGCGGACACCAACGGCAAAGTTATACTTGGGCGCATAGGCTTGTTCGCGGCCATCAAGCTGTCTGGTGCCGACGACATAGTCTTCGATATTGGTGCGAAGCAACCCTAGGTTACCGGTCACTTGCCAGTGATCGTTGATACGCCAATGCGATTCGAATTCAAGGCCGTAGTTTTGCCCTTGTGCTGCGTTGTCTGTGTAGAAAGTGAAAGACAGCGGATCGTTTGGGTTATCCTGGAACGACGTTTTCACCTGCTGATCTTTCCGAGCCATGTAAAATGCTGAAATTTGCGCGCGGAGTTTTCCTGACAGCCAGTAGCCTCGCAGGCCACCTTCAATGTTCCAGAGGTGTTCGGCATCAAACTGACGCCGATCATCCGGGATTTGGGCACCAAGATTAAACCCGCCCGCTTTGTAGCCCCGCGCGACGGTCAAGTAAGCACTGTGATGCTTATCGAGCAAGTGAGACCAGGTGAGATGGCCACCCACCATTGTTTCGCTGGGCGTCAATCGCGGCGTCTCTGTATCTTGATATTCGGCATCACGGCGCTCCACGCGCACACCAACGCTTAGCGTATCTGCGGCGGATAAGGCGAAATCGAGTTGACCGAATATTGCCAGATTGGTGGCATCGTATTGACTGGCCAGTTGCGTGTAAACGCTGCCGTTGAACATGTCTGTTTGATCATTGTCTTCTTCAAGCCGCAGCGCGTAGACACCGAACAGCCAGTCTGCCTTGCCATCCCATAATGCACCTTCTGGTGTGGAAACGACGCGAATTTCTTGCGACCACGTCGACCGATCTCGTTGGGTCGCGCTGGTAAAATCGTAGGGCCCATTGGCGCCCCAAAAAGCCGGGTTGCCCCAATCGCCATCAAAACTATAGAAAATGTCCGAGCGCGCGTGTGTAGTGATACTGGTGAGTTGCCAATCTTTTGAGCCATCCCATGTGACGCGAATGGCTGTCGCGTGAGAAGTTTGCTCGTCGCGTCCGGGTTTGTCGGACTGGGTGGTCAAACTGTTATCGATGGCCCAAGCATCATAGCCATTATCCAGATCGACGTACATTTGCGTCCAGTCGACGGTTAGGCGTTCTGTCGGCTGCCAACGTAGCTTGAACCGTAATGCTGCTTCGTCGCGCTCGTTGGTGTCGTCGCGACCAAGGAAGGCGTTTTCGCGAAAACCATTGCTTTGATATTGGTAGAAGCTGGCACGAAATGCGGCTGTCTCCGTTAAGCCGTTGCCAACGGCAAGCCCTGCACCGCGCGCGCCGTCACTGCCCATGAGCAGTTGCGCTTTGGCGGAATAGTCATGACTTGGATCCGTGCTACGCAAATAAATTAGGCCGGCCAGTGCATTGGCACCGTAGCGAGTGCCTTGTGGGCCACGCAATACTTCAATGCGATCAATGTCAAACAACGTGGCGATGCCACCCACGCCAGAAAAATCGATGTCATCCACAATAAAGCCAACGGATGGGTTGGGGGCGCCCTCATACTGACTGCGTTCACCAATACCACGAATTTGAAAAAAG
>RFGJ01000103.1 GCA_003696665.1 Gammaproteobacteria bacterium
CGCGGGCTTCAGGCCTTCGCCGGGGACACGCCCAATCGGCGCAAACGCTTCATCCTGTCAACGTGCCGTACAAAAAGCCCCTGTACACGCCCAACGTGAGCATCACCTGCCCGCCGTATCTGGCAATCCGAGAAGATTTGAAAAGCGCCACAGCGGGCAAATTTCGCGCCGCTTACCCACCGCCGAAGGCGGGTCGGGTGCATGCATGGTTGGGTGGCTCAAGTGAAATCAGTAGGAGGCGCTTTCCCTAAAATTACATCTTCCACGCGCGACAGAATTTCCATATAGCCGTTCTTCGCATTCTGAACCTGTCGACGCGCCTTTTCTACTACGGCGGTTATCTTCTTCTGGATATCAACATTTGGCAAGAACACCTTCAAGTTTTCAAAATCATCCTGCTGTGTTCGCCGCCTATTAGAATGTCCAGTGGTAATTGCTCGAATTGCCCTTTGAAAATAACGACTTCGCAACAATAATGCAAGGTATTCTGGTGTGAGAATATTGCTGTCCACAATACGATATAGGGGAAATTCCTGTGTCACAATTGCCTGATCGTATTCTGGAGGAATGACAGCCACACATCCCTTCCACAAATCAATCTGAGAATAAATTAAGTCGCCAGCATAGGCACGATACCAGCGTGAACTTCCTGAGAAGTAAGCACCATGCCAAGATGGAGGGTTGTGTCCTTTGCCAGCCTCTCGTGGGGATAGAACGCCATCCTGACTTAGTGTTAATGTAAGAAACTCATCATCGGGGTAATCTCTTGGGTCAACTTGTTCTTCTCGACGCATCAATAAATCTCCCAGTCTATATTCAACCATGTGGGGTGGAGGATCTTGAATACGCTCCAAGTTGAAAAGATGGAACTTTGGATCAAGACGGTAGGACGGATGGGCATCTAGCACGTCGAGTATATTCATCGCGTGGCACGACGGCTCACGAGTTGGAGCATAGTTGTCGGGGTCCTGCAAATACAAATTATATTGCCCTAAAACAGTCGTTGGATCATCATAATTCAATCGTTTATTGTTGTTCACTGAGTAAAGCTGATTTCTCTGTGATTTATCTCCAGCAGGCGTGTATCCGATATGCTCAACTTCAGAAAAAAATACCGCATAGGGGTTCTGTTGCAGAGCATAACGAATGGCTGCCTTTTCTTGTGCCACCGTTAGAGTATCTTGCTCCAAGCCGTTCTGAGATAGGTATTCATGATACGCCTCATCAAAAGCAAGCTTTTCTGCTCTTGTAAATTTCTGCAGGAATATCAAACTGGTTTTATTTTGCGCTCCCGCTTTGCGAAATGCGAAGTCTGGCAGAGAAACCACCATCTCAATTCTTGCGTTCTTCAAAAGGAAACGTCTAAAGGATGGACATTGGCTACTTTCTCCCGAGTTATTCAGCGCTCCATCTGGAATCACCATCCCCAATCTTCCGCCCGGAACCAAAAATTGTAATCCACGCTCAATGATAATTAGTTCGCTGCTAATGCGATTTCGCCCACGAGACAATTCAAAATCAGCCAAAGAAGCATCGCCTAACCTATCTTTGTCTCCTTCCCTAACCTCATCCCCAAAAGGCGGATTACCGACAACTAGAGTAAAAATGCTGCTATCAGGCCGCAAATTGGGATTTGTGAATGTAATATCTAAACAGCTACGCTCCCCTTCAATGTTGGTATGACCATCTTTGTGTATAAGCAAATTCGTTTTGCATACCCGACTTAGTACGGAGTGTATTTCTATTCCAAACAGATGTCCAAGTGCAAAATCTATTTTTCGGCGCTCGGTGTCTGGTTGACCAGCGTAGTTGTCTTCAATATAGTGCCATACTTGCAGAAGTGACTCAAGCAAAAATCCCCCGCTACCTGCTGTCGGGTCAAGAATAAAGTCGGTATCTTTAGGCCGCAAGATGCCACAAACAAAACGCGCCAATTCTCTGCGAGTGAAATATTGCCCTAATTCACCCCGAAATACTGATCCAAAAAAATGCTCAAACGCAGCACCTAAAGTGTCCGAGTCGCACAACGTAAATCCGATGTCTTCAACTATTTGGACAACTTCAGCAATTTTGTCATCAGGCAGGTTGATATGGGAATCGACAAATATGGTGGGGTCACCTCTTTGAGCTTCGCGAAACCGTTTCCGAACTCGACTTGCAGTTTGAGAAATGGACTCGTTTGCGGATACTTGAAATTCGCGAGGAGCATTATTGGGAGTATGCCGTTCATCCCAAATTTTCGCAAAAAGCAGTTTGCTCCATTCGTCAAAGGCAGTTAATGGATCACGCCTACCGCCAGCCCAAATCGCCGCATGAGCACGACGCACTTTCATTTCCAAAGTTCTTGCATCAACAGGTCGGATATCGTAGCTGCCACCAGCGATTAATCTAAACTGCTGGGCTATCCCATAGTTGGTAGCCAAAGCATCTCGACTTCCTAATCTGTTTTTCTGGCGTTCAGTAGGGGGATGATTTTGTATATCAAAAAGAAGGGATTGCTTTCCCTTATCAATTAGCAGGTAGCGAGTATCCCGTAAACTATTGGCATTCCCAAACCCTTGTTCTATAGCTTTTTTCCACTCTTTGTTAGAGCATCTTTCTGCTTTGGTTTCCACAACTAAATAGGGGTCAGAAAGTTTGTCGTCACAAAAAACAACAATATCAGCCCTGTCTCCCGGAGTTCTTCGAGGCACTGTGTATTCAACAAGGATTCTATTGGCAGGATATCCCTTTTCAATAATTAGCCCATCGGTCACAAGTTAAGGTATTGAAGGATTTGTCAAGAGAGCCGGGATGAACTCTAATGGTGAAAGTTTACTGGTTTTGCGTTTTCGCTTGATAATGCCGAATAACTTTGCATCTTTGGCAAGGAAATCCACCGGATCATCCGTTTCGCCACGTTGACGTGCTTGCGTAAAGAAATACAGGCTGCGATACACCATTTCGATGGAAATGCGGGCAAAAGGCAGATTGAGACGCTCTGCCACGGCATCAGTCAAGTCAATCAGCACTACATACAGCAGCCAGGTGGCCCAGATTTGCAACTCGATGGCATTTTGAGAACCAGACCAGAAATAAGCCAGTCCCAAAAGGCGTTTGACAATAGCATAGGCATCTTCAATGCGCCAGCGTTGCCAATAGAGGGCGACGACATAAGCGGTAGGCAATTTCTCGGCGTCCAATTCGTTGGTCAGATAGCGATACCACTTGCCGTGATGCTGGATTTCAATCAAGCGGACGAGTTGTCGGGTTTCACCTTTGCCAATCCACACCAGGTAATCATGGACAGATGCGGTGCGGATGAGCGCTTGTTCCAGGGTGTAGACCAGGTTCGACTTGCTGCGGGTGATGAACGTGACCTGCGCCCGCCCGAGTTGGATGAACATAGAGAAGTTGATGTATCCCTTATCAAAGATTAACAAACTCCCAGCTTTCACAGCGGACAAAATCTTGGGCCAGAACCGTTGGTCATGGGCCTTGGCATCACGTTCGTACCACACCTGTTCCGGCAAACGCGTACATAAGTCCAAGAGGGCTGTAATCTTTCCTGCCAGCGGGTTCTCCGGCATATCGCGTAGCAGTCCCATTTTGCGGATGAGCGCATCCAGCGTTGAGCCGTCAACCGCCAAGATGGCCCGATACCG
>RFGJ01000104.1 GCA_003696665.1 Gammaproteobacteria bacterium
ACCAAAGCAGCGGTCGATGTGGCTGGCAAAGTGATTGCGCAAATCAATCCGCGGATGCCGAGAACGCATGGGGACGGTTTTATTGAGTACGAGAAATTGCATACGGTTTTTGAGTGCGAAATGCCATTGCCTGAGCACGGTGCGGGCGATCTGGATGAGATCACCAGACGGATCGGCATGAACGTGGCCTCATTGATACGCGATGGCGATTGTCTACAGACAGGCATCGGCGCCATTCCTGACGCCGTGCTGTCGTGCCTGACTCACCATAAGGATCTTGGCGTGCACACCGAGATGTTTTCGGATGGACTGTTGCCATTGATTGAACAAGGTGTCGTCAATGGCTGCCGCAAAAAGCGTCATCCTGGCAAAATTGTTGCGGGCTTTGTGTTGGGCACTCAGCGTTTGTACGATTTTGTCGATGACAATCCCGAGGTGGTTTTGTTGGATATTGAGTATGTCAATGACACGCACACCATTCGAAAAAATCCCAACATGGTGGCGATCAATAGTGCCCTTGAAGTGGACTTGTCCGGACAAGTGTGTGCCGACTCCATAGGCACCCGAATTTATTCTGGCGTGGGCGGGCAGATGGACTTTATGCGAGGGGCGGCATTGTCTGAAGGCGGTCGAGCGATCATCGCACTGCCCGCGACAGCGAAGCACGGTACGGTGAGTCGTATCAGCCCAATGTTACGCCCAGGGGCGGGTGTGGTAACCACTCGCGCGCATGTGCAATATGTGGTGACCGAATATGGGGTGGCTGAACTGGATGGTAAAAGTTTGAAAGAGCGCGCCGAAGCGTTAATTGGTATCGCTGCGCCGCAATTTCGCGAGTCATTGGCCAAAGCGGCTCGTGAACAATGGGGGCTTAATGTCAGTGTCTAAAAATGAACCCGCCTGCTGGCGGGTTCATTGGCTCCTATTGTTGATTAGTCCCAATTCCACTCGAGTTCAACATACCAGAAGCCGCCGTTGAAGCCCATCGGGGAGGTCGGTGGATATTTCGCCCCGGCCACACCAGCCCATGGGTTTTCATCTGGATACTCATCGAAGATGTTTTGGCCACCAATCTTGACGCGCGTCGTGCTGGTCAACTGGTAGCTCCATTCAGCGTCCACGGTGACTTCGGCGCCAGCATTAATGGGCAGACTGCCGGCATCAAGGTGCGCTTCGTAGTAGCTTCCGTAGTAGTTGACGCGCACCATGGCATCCCAGTCATCGCGCTTGTGCGTCCAAGTGATGGTGCCACGTGTTTTCGGCAGGTTTTCCTCAAGCTGCCGGATACGTGTTTGG
>RFGJ01000105.1 GCA_003696665.1 Gammaproteobacteria bacterium
GATGTCGACCAGCCAAGAAATCTGGCGAAATCCGTGACCGTCGAATAACTGATGAATGGCTCGGCCAAACGGACAATCGTAAGTTGCACCACATGCGACGGAGCGTTATCATTCCCGCCTCGACGGCGTTTGATGTTGACCGACAAGGAACAGTCAGCTTGTCCGGGCAAGCCATATTTTCGCGAATGGTAAAGGAGAAAGAAATTTATGTCGCAGACGCCAACCACGCCGCAAAATTCACTGCCTGTCATCAACACCTACGATGACGAAATCGATCTGAGCGAATTGTTTGCCCGCCTCTGGGCGCAAAAATGGCTAATCCTGACAAGCGGCTTTTTGGCAACTGTTATCGCAATTGCCGTTGCTCTGTGGTTGCCAAATGTTTATCGCGCTGAAGCGCTGCTTGCACCGGCCGAAGAAAATAGTGGTGGGGGGCTGTCGGCTTTGGCCTCACAGTTTGGTGGCCTCGCTTCGCTGGCTGGCATTAATTTACCGAAAGGTGACACCAACAAAACCACGGTCGCCATAGAGTTGATGAAATCGCGCACCTTTCTGACCGATTTTATCCGCCGCCACCAGCTTGAAGTGCCAATCATGGCGGCAAAAGGGTGGGATCGTGCCACCGATCAGCTCGTTATTGACCCGGATATCTATGATGTTAACACCAAACGTTGGGTGCGCGAGGTTCGCCCCCCTTTCCGGCCAGAACCAAGCGATTGGGAGCTGTACAAGGAATTTTCCGACTTGTTAACCGTAAGTGAGGATAAGAAAACGGGGCTTATTAAGGTGGCAGTGGAATATTATTCACCCAAAATGGCAAAGCAGTGGGTGGATTGGTTGGTTGCAGAAATCAATGCGTACATGAAACAGCGCGATGTGGCCGATGCCGAGAAAAAAATTAAGTTTCTTGAAGCGCAAATTGCTAAGACGTCCATTGCCGAAATGCAAAAGATTTTTTACAAGCTGATTGAGCAGCAGACAAAAGTGATAATGCTCGCCAATGTCCAGGATGAGTACGTATTCAAAACATTAGATCCGGCGGTCGAACCGCTCGAAAAAGCGAAGCCGAAACGCGCA
>RFGJ01000106.1 GCA_003696665.1 Gammaproteobacteria bacterium
CAGCCGGCATTGAAGCCTGGAGCGTGGGGTGTTCCATCGGCGCGGAAGCGTACACCTTGGCCATGCTCCTACTCGATCAGGAGCCGGCCCGCTCCCATCGGGTTTGGGGCGTGGATATTGATACGAAAGTCCTGGAACGCGCTATCGCTGGTGGACCTTATACTAGGAGCGAAGTCAAGGAGTTGCCGCCGCATTTTTTGCAGAAATACATGCAAGTTCTCGATGACAATTCATACATGGTGCGTCCCTCCGTTCGCACCATCACAAATTTCCAACATTTTGATCTGTTACAGGATGTTGTAGAGCGTCAGTTTGATCTCATCCTATGTAGAAATGTGGTGATCTACTTCACGGCCCAAACCAAAGTGGACGTGTATCGTCGGTTGAGGCAAGCTCTTCGACCTGGGGGCGTTCTCTTCATCGGAAGTACAGAAACCATTTCGCGCTATCGGGAATGGGGGCTGGAGTACATCGCTCCTGCTTTTTATCGGCGTAAACGATAGGCAAGGAGAGGGGGGCGCGGTTCTTTTGGCCTCTTCGCTGGGAGATGCATGAACCGGCTGACTCGGGGTATAGGCATTTTGTTCTTGTGCATTTGCAAAGGGTAGGAGAGACCGTGGTGAGAGCAAATTTCATGAATCCGTTTTTGAAAGCAGCACAGTCCGTCCTGGCGACCGAGGTTGGCGCCGAAGTCAAACGAGGTGATGTGACGCTTGAATCAAATTGCTACACCCCTGAGGATGTCACTGTGCTCCTTAGCGTCGTCGGCGACGTTCAGGGGATTGTCATGTATGGCATGGGAATCCCCATGGCATTGGCCTTGATCTCGCAGATGCTAGGCGAGGAACACCAAGAGTTCGATGACTTGGCCCAAAGCGGCATTGCAGAGATGGGCAACGTGATCACAGGCATCGCGACCACCCACCTGGCCGAGGCCGGCTACCAGTGTTCAATTTCGGTGCCCACTCTGGTGGTGGGGCGCAACACCATGCTTTCCACGCTGGACTTCAAGCGGCTGGTGGTGCCTTTGTTGACCGACTATGGCCCGCTGTCCATTCACCTTGCCCTGCGGGAAGCCCCCAATCTGGAGCGGCAGGCCGTCAAGTTCAAGCGAACCGTGGATTCCCGGGCCGGGATACAACAGATGTATTGACCGTTCTCGCCTCCTTTCCCTTCAGGGTGACACAAAGGCGTGTCACCCTTTTCTTTCGCCACCTTTTCCTCTCTCTTCTTTGCGTTCATTTCTAGGTGTGCTATGCTTGGCAAGTGGTTTACGGAAGCCCATGTCAACTGGTTAGGCGCGCCTGGATGAGACGAACCCTGCAACTGCTGTTGGGCCTGGTCATCAGCGGTTTCTTTCTCTATCAAGTGCTACCAAGCTTGCATCTCCAAGAGGTATGGTCGGCCCTGGAGGAAGCGAACTATTGGTGGATCCTTCCCGGCGTGGCGGTCTATTTCGTCGGTCTGTGGGCGCGTACATGGCGCTGGCATTACATGCTCCGGCACATGAAACCCATTCCCTTGGCCCGCTTGTTCCCTGTGGTGTGCATCGGCTACTTCGGC
>RFGJ01000107.1 GCA_003696665.1 Gammaproteobacteria bacterium
GTGGTATATGTCAACACATAATGTGAGAACGGAAGCACATTCCGTGCTGGTCATGCCGCCAGACATGGCGGGAGAGGGGAGGACAAAGGAAATTAGATTTGACTTTCTTTCCGGCGTGGTCTTATCTTGTTCCGTGCCGGGATGCCGGTAGATCGTTTTAGGAGGGCGCTATGAAGCGATTGTTTATTCTTATCGCGATGTTCGCTGTGCCTGCCGTGGCGTGCGCAGATCAGTGGGTCAATGGCTATGTTCGCCGGGACGGAACCTATGTGCAAGGTCATTGGCGCAGTTCCCCGGATGGGAACCCATACAACAACTATTCAACGCAAGGGAATATCAACCCCTATACTGGCCAGCGGGGCTATCGGACGGTGCAGCCAAGCATGCCGTCAATCAATAACAGCTATCAGAATCCTTACGATGATGATTACCTCGATCCGCTAAACAACGGATGGTGAATAAAAAGGGCCGCATCAGCGGCCCTCTGCTTTACCTGACGCCTGCATAGCAGGCCGCCCCTTTGTGCATGGCAGGATGCATCTATCTGCACGGCAGGCATCATCGCCTATATTTTCTATGCTCAACTTCTACGCCAATGATTCTTCCGGGATGCTCAGCGTCTATCGTGAGGGTAGGGTAGTCATCATTCAGGGGCACAAGCTCAATTACGCCCGGCGAGCGGACGCGATACTTTTTGAACGTCGCCTCTTGTTCATCATCTAATTTAGCAACCACATAGTCACCCGGACGGGGTTGTAGTGATGGATCAATAATCACACGATCGCCCGGCCGAAATTCTGGCAACATTGAATCCCCAGTAATTTCAAGGGCAAAGGCCCCATCGGACAATCGCAAGTCTGTATATAGATACTCGAACCCATCGCCGGGCGGATAGTCATCATGCACTGGCGACCATTCACCGGCCTGCACACAGGAAATTACAGGCACGCGCGTAAGGTGCGAAGGCTCGTCCTCTATCGGGCCTTCGCCGGTGGCAAGCCAAAGAACCGAGACATCCAACGTTTTGGCTATCTTCTCTATGTCCTCAACTTTTGGTTGGCGCACATCCCTTTCATAATTGCCGATCCTCGACTGCCTCCATCCACAACGTTCGGCAAGAGCCTCTTGCGACA
>RFGJ01000108.1 GCA_003696665.1 Gammaproteobacteria bacterium
CGGAAGCCAAAGTGGACAGCGGCCCCTCCGAGGTCGTCGAATCGCTCCCAGAAGTCAAGCGCGAACTAAGTCTTAATGAAATTCTGCAAGAGGTCGCCAACGTGGCGATGGGGCGCGCAGCGGACTTATTGGCCAGATTATTGAATGTTTTTGTGAAACTGCCGGTGCCTAAAGTGGTGGAAGTGGAATATGGCGATCTGCTCATGATGTTGGCAGATGCCAATCGAGAAGAAAATATTTCCGCCGTGTGCCAGGGTTTTATAGGGTATGGCATCGCGGGGGAGGCATTGCTTCTGTACACTGATTCTTCATTGGCGGACATGGCTAAGATAATGCGCTATACCGAGGAAGGGCCCGTTGACAATGAGGTCGAGCTTTTAATTGATACGGCAAATGTTTTGATTGGCGCTTGTCTGGCGGGCATCGCGCAGCAATTGGACATTCAATTTAGCCAAGGTCACCCTCGTTTATTAGGCAAGCACGTCCAGGTCACGGAACTATTGAAAAAAAAGCCTGACTGGCGAAAAACGCTTGCCATTGAAATTCATTATGAAATTGAAGGCCATAATGTGGCATGCGATTTGATTTTGCTGTTTACGGAAGACTCATTGCCTCAATTGCAAACAAGAGCCAGCTATTTGTCGGAGGCATCATGAACGCCAAAACAGAACAGTTACAAGAATTTCACTGGTTGATGGACTTGCTGCAAACCATCGATGTTGGCCTTGTAGTCATCGATAAGGCCTATCGTATCAAGGTGTGGAACGCCTTTATGGAAAACCACTCAGGCATGTTGCCGCGCGATGTTCGCGACAGGAATATATTTGAGGTGTTTCCAGACATTCCGAAAGCGTGGTTCCAGCATAAAATCGACACGGTGTTTCTCCTGAAAAACCGTGCTTTTACCAGTTGGGAACAGCGACAATGGGTGTTTCCCTTTCGTCATAATCAGCCGATCTCAGGTATGGCTGGCATGATGTATCAAAATTTAACCATTAACCCACTGGTGTCGTCGAGAGGCGAAGTGGAACATGTCAGCATCGTGGTGTATGACGTGACGGACATTGCGCTGCAAAAGCAAGAACTGCAACAGGCCAACGCCGAATTGAAACGACTTTCGCGTACCGACATGCTGACCCAGTTGCTCAACCGCGGTGCTTGGGAGTCGTTGCTGTCGGTCGAGTTTGAACGTTATCAACGTTATCGAAGCCCCGCCTCGCTTGTGATGTTCGACATTGACCACTTTAAGAAGGTCAATGACACCTACGGGCATCCTACGGGCGATGTGGTCATCCAGACTGTTGCCGAAAAATTGCGAGAAGTGGCGCGCGGTACGGACATTCTTGGCCGATACGGTGGTGAAGAATTTGGCGTGATATTGCCAAATACGACGGCGCAAGCGGCTAAGATATTTTGTGAACGTCTGCGTCGACTGATTGAAAAGACAACCATTACCCACGAAGGTCAAACGCTTCGAGTTACTATCAGTTTAGGCATTTGTGAAGCGCATGAGTCGTTTGAAGATTACCAAACATGGCTGGATTGTACGGACAAAGCGCTCTATCAATCGAAGGAAAACGGGCGAAACCAGACGACAATTTATCAGGCGCCCTAAATATATATCTGCGGCCGCCCATTCGGCTGCGTGTAAAACCTTTTGTATGACCACTGGTACTGCTCGGGCGACTTTAGGATGAGCGCCTCAAGGGAACGATTCATGTTTCGACAGAATACGTCTGTTGGCATGGTGTGGTCGCACGGGAAGGCGCCGTGGCAAAATTCCACATAAAAACGACCATGCCGTCGGTATGCCGCGGCGAATAGAACGGCACATTGCGTTTTCTGGCATAGACGCGCGGGTAAGGTCATGGTGAGTGCCGGTTGTCCGAAAAACGGCACAAAGATGCCAGCGCTGTCTTCGGGCTCTTGATCGGGTAGGACAAAAGTAACCTTCCCACTTTTTAAGGCGCGAATGGTATACCGGACACCGCTGGCGGTGGCCGGAAAAACCTCACCGCCGTTGCGTTGGCGAGCCGAGACGATAATGGGCTCAAGCGCCGACTGCCGGGGCGGTCGATACATTGCCGCGAGAGGGAATTGTCCGGCGATGGCCGGAAAGAGGATTTCCCAGTTGCCAAGATGCGGCGTCAGCACCAAAACACCACGGTTTTGTTCGAATGCCGACCGCAGAGCATCCAAACCATCGACCTGGGTGATCAGTGAGCGCAGTTTCTCTTTAGGCCATAACCAGGTCACCGCGAGGTCAGAAATCAGCTCACCAGTTTGGAGAAAAGCACGCCGCGCAAGGACTTTTCTTTGGTCAGCCGGCATTTTCGGAAAGCAATGCGTGATATTGGTCTCGGTAAAATGTCGGGCTTTTTTCGCAAAGTGCCAAGCGAGCCAGCCCAAAATTCGCCCTGCTGTCCTTGAAATGGGACGCGGTAATGCTGCAAAAACCCTCAAAACGCGCGTCACAGCTTTTTGTTTTGACACGGACAGGAATTCTCATTGCTGATTAGACAAGGAGTAGGTCATTGTAATCGTTTGCGGTCTTTTCACCAAACCTGTCTTAGAGACTGGCAGGATGAGTTTGAGAACGTATAATAGCGCTTCTTCATATGATTCGCGCGGAGTGGATAGATGGTCACTGACCTGCTGAATTTTGCCGCAGAACATTGGGTGCTCACCGCCGTCTGGTTGATTTCTGGCTTATTGCTGTTGCGCGCAATGACACAAGAAAGGATTCCCTCGATTAGTCCACAACAGTTGTCGCTTCTGGTGAATCGCCAAAATGCGCTCGTGGTGGACATTCGGGCGTTGGCCGAATACGAAAAGGGTCACATTGCCGGCGCCGTGCATGCCCCTATGTCAAAACTTCTTGAAACATTGGACAAAGAAGGGGTCGACAAAAGCCGGCCAATTGTCGTAGTCTGCAACGCAGGCATTCAGGCTGGCGCGGCCGCGCAGTTGCTGAAAAAGTCTGGTTATGAAAACGTTAGCAAGCTTGCTGGCGGCGTTCAGGGCTGGCTTGGTGAGAGTTTGCCACTGACCAAAGATTGAGGAATATCATGGCTGAAGTCGTGATTTACACAGCAACCTATTGTCGATTTTGTTGGCGGGCAAAAGCACTTTTAGAAGAAAAAAAAGTGTCTTTTGTTGAAATTGATGTCACCAACGACCCTGCCAAACGGCAAGAAATGGAAGCCCGGAGTGGGCGACGCACAGTGCCGCAAATTTTTATTGATGGCAAATCTATAGGTGGCTGTGATGATCTCTATGCACTGGATGCCAAAGGTCAATTGGATGCACTTCTGGCTTCTTCGTAAATCGGAAGTGTCAAGGTAATATCTATCAACAGAAGGTTAGCAGGTATGTCAGAAGCACAAAGCAATCAAGTCAACACAAACGTACAATTCGTGATCAAAAAACTTTACGTCAAGGATCTTTCTTTGGAAGTTCCAAATGCACCAGAGATCTTTGACGAGGAATACAAACCTGAAATCAAGATGGAAATGAACACGCGCTCGCGCTCGGTTGGCGAGGACGACTACGAGGTCGAGCTGACGATCAGTCTCACCGGTACGCAGAATGATAAAGCAGTGTTTGCCATCGAAGTACAACAAGCTGGGGTGTTCACCATCAAAGGTTTGGACTCCGAACTGAAAATGCGTCACGCGTTGGCTGCTTATTGCCCCAATATCTTGTTCCCATATGTGCGTGAAACCGTCTCAAGTCTTGTGACGCGTGGTGGCTTGCCGCCATTGTTGTTGGCACCGATCAACTTCGACCAGTTGTTTGCTGCGCAGCTGCAAAAAGAACAACAGCCAGCACAAGCAAACGGGCAGGCTGAATCTAGCGAGGCCTAATGGCACAAGATCGCATTGCCGTATTGGGTGCGGGTTCTTGGGGAACGGCGCTCGCGTTGTTATTGGCGCGAAATGGTGTTCCGACGAGGCTATGGGGCTGGAACGCTGAGGAAATGGCTGCCATGGCAGAAAAGCGCGAAAATACGCGCTATTTGCCTGGTGAGACGTTTCCAGCCATGTTATCGGTCGAAAGCGAACTGGAAGCGAGCGTCGATGGTGTTCGCGATATTTTGATCGTGGTGCCCAGTCATGGTTTTGTCGACCTATTGCAGCAGCTTAAACCCATGTTGGCGAACGATGCGCGCATCGCGTGGGCGAGCAAAGGTTTGGTGCCGGAGACAGGGTCGCTTTTGAGTGAAGCTGTCAAGGAAGTCCTCGGTCCCCGGCCCATGGCCGTGCTTTCGGGCCCGACCTTTGCCAAGGAGCTGGCGCGGGGTGTGCCATCAGCTGCGGCATTGGCTGCCAATGACGAAGCATTTTCGGCGGCATTGGTGCGTCGTTTTCATAATACCCGTTTCAGAATCTACTGTACCGATGACTTGGTGGGCGTCCAGCTGGGCGGTGTGGTGAAGAACATTATTGCCGTGGGCGCGGGGATGTCAGATGGCCTTGGTTTTGGCGCCAACACTCGGGCCGCCTTGCTCACTCGCGGATTGGCCGAGCTGGTGCGCTTGGGCAGAGCCATGGGCGCGAAAGTGGAAACACTGTACGGGCTAGCCGGGCTTGGCGATCTGCTTTTAACCGCGACAGATGACCAGTCTAGAAACCGGCGATTCGGCTTGGCGTTAGGACAAGGTAAAACCATTCAGGAGGCGATTGACGCGATTGGACAGGTGGTCGAAGCCGTTCGTAATGCCAAGGTAGTGTTCCATTTGGCGCAGCGACTTTCAGTGGATATGCCAATTGCTGAAGTCATTTATCAGGTGTTGTATTGTCAACTCTCGCCTGCGAAGGCGGCGGAGCTTTTGCTGACAAGAGATCTCAAGCCAGAGGGTATTTAGGTGGTCGGCCGCTTTTTGATTTCCACCATGGCAATGGCGGCCAAGCCAAGCCAAACACAAGCGAAGGTGAGCCCTCGTCCCGGGGGCAACGCCTCATTCCAGACGAAATAGCCAAGGCAACCCATTAGGGTTGGTCCAATGTATTGCAGTAATCCGACTGTCGAATAGTTCAGCCGCTTGGCTGCGGCAATAAACCAAATTAGAGGCAACGTGGTCACGAGGCCTGCCAGCACCAACAAAATGTCCATGGACGCACGTCCAGACAAAAATGCGCTGTCGCCTGTGGCCAGCAAATAAGTTAGGTAGACCATTGCCAGCGGCAACATAAACAGGGTTTCGATAAAAAGTCCAAGGGCGCCACCAATGTTGGCGCGTTTTCGAATTAATCCATAGCAGCCAAACGTGCCCGCCAGAGAGAGGGCGATCCATGGAAGTTGTCCAAAACGAACGATTTCGAGTAACACGGCAAAACAGGCCAGTCCCACAGCCACCTGCTTTACCCGAGACAGGCGCTCCTTCAAAATAAAATAGCCGAGCGCGACATTGACCAAGGGATTGATGAAATAGCCCAGGCTGGCTTCTAAGACATGGGCGGAGGTCACTGCGTAGACATATATCAGCCAGTTCGCAGTCAAGAGGACGGAGGCAAGCAACAGGGTTGGCCAATGCGATTTTATCGCTTCAAAAACCACTTTGAGTTCGTTACGTTTGACAAGTAGAAATCCCAAACCTAACGAGATGGCTGACCAGATGACGCGATGGGCAATAATTTCAAGCGGGGGGACAGCCTCAAGGGCGTGAAAATAAATTGGGCTTAAACCCCACCAGGCAAACGCCAGTATGCCAAACAGAATGCCTTGCTTGGTTTCATGCATGAGCGACAAACCTTAACAATCGGGCGGTAATGCCCCCCATGGCTTTTTCTTTCACAAGTGAAAACCGGTTGTCCCAAAATGGCGCTTCGGCACGTTGCTCTGTTTCAACATAAACCAATGCACCGGGTTTTAGCATTCCGGAGAGCATCAGTTTATTGAGGGCTTTGGCGTGCAGATTGGCCTGAAAGGGTGGATCGATGAACACGAGATCAAAGTTGGTGTCTGACATTTTGGCAAGCCATTGCAAAGCGTCCGCGTGAACAATACGAATATTATCTGCGCCTAGAATGTCCACCCATTTTCGTAGATGCCCGACCACGCGACGAGCTCGCTCTATCATGGTCACTGTCGCAGCCCCTCGCGAAGCTGCTTCAAACCCAAGCGCGCCGCTGCCAGCGAATAGATCAAGGCACGCGCGGTCGGCGATATCGTCGGATAGCCAATTGAACAAGGTCTCCCGAACCCGATCGGTGGTGGGGCGTAGACCAGGCTCGTTGGGCACTGGCAGACGGCGACCACGCCATTTGCCGGCAATAATTCGTATTTGACCGTGACGACTCATGCTGGAAATCAGAGGCTGTGCTATGGCGATGGCGCCCAAAATGATAGCATAGTTGGGAGAAGGCAGATTAAACCATATTTTGTCATGAGCAAAGAATCTAACGAAACGAAAAAATCGTTTTGGCAGCGTTT
Organism: Gammaproteobacteria bacterium; assembly: GCA_003696665.1. Taxonomy (NCBI): domain Bacteria; kingdom Pseudomonadati; phylum Pseudomonadota; class Gammaproteobacteria; species Gammaproteobacteria bacterium. The sequence continues at coordinate 6,436 of RFGJ01000108.1, forward strand.
TCGTAAAAAATCTGAACGTGACGGTGAGCAGGACGGCGTCTTGACGCGCCTTCGTCGGGGACTTAAAAAAACCAGAAGCGGTTTTTTGGGTGGCATTGCCAATATTTTTGGTACAGGCCGTGCGTTGGATGAGGAATTGATAGAAGCCTTGGAAACCAGGCTTTTGATGGCGGACGTCGGCATCGAGGCGACCGACCAAATCATCGCCGAATTACAAGCGCGTTGCGGCAAAGGTGATGAAGTGCTTGATGTTCTGAAGGACATTTTGCGCACGATGTTGGCAGATGTCGATCAGCCGCTTGTGATTTCAACGGAACGAAAGCCCTTTGTCATCCTTGTTGTCGGGGTCAATGGCGTCGGCAAGACCACCACCATTGGTAAGTTGGCGCATCGTTATCGGCAGGAAGGCTATTCCGTCATGCTGGCGGCGGGTGATACGTTCCGCGCCGCCGCTGTCGAGCAACTACAGACATGGGGGCAGCGTCATGATGTGCCCGTGATCGCGCAGCACACGGGGGCAGATTCGGCATCGGTGATTTACGACGCGCTGGCGTCTGCCCGCGCAAAAGGCATTGATGTTTTGATAGCTGATACGGCTGGCCGACTGCACAACAAAGATCACCTCATGGAAGAACTGGCCAAAATCGTTCGGGTGATAAAAAAGCTTGACCCCGAGGCGCCACATGAAACTTTGTTGGTACTGGATGCGGGCACTGGTCAGAATGCGTTAAGTCAAGCACGTGCCTTCTCAGAGGCAGTTCCGTTGACCGGCTTGGCATTAACAAAATTGGATGGCACCGCGAAAGGCGGGATACTGTTTGCCTTGGCGCATCAATTCGGAATCCCGATACGCTTTATCGGTGTTGGTGAGCAGGCATCTGATTTAAGGCCGTTTGATGCACATTTGTTTGTGGAAGCACTGTTTGACGATAGTGAAGATAACCATTCATGATACGATTCAACCACGTCAGCAAACGTTATGAGAGTGGCCATGAAGCGCTGATCGACGTGAGTTTTGAATTGGCGAAAGGTGAAATGGCATTCTTGACCGGCCATTCGGGGGCTGGCAAAAGCACACTGCTCAAACTCATCACGTTGATGGAGCGCCCGACCCGGGGTGAGGTTTACTTTGATGGGCGGAATGTCACGCAGCTTTCACGCAGGAAAGTCCCTTACCATCGGCGTCAGATGGGCATTATCTTTCAGGATCACCGGCTGTTATTTGATCGCACCGTATTTGACAATGTCGCATTACCGTTGGAGATGCTCGGCTATGGCCCAAGAGAAATTGGCCGCCGTGTTCGTGCGGCATTGGACAAAGTCGGGCTGCTGCATAAAGAAAAATTGATGCCCATCATGCTGTCCGGAGGTGAACAACAACGTGTTGGCATTGCTCGTGCGGTAGTGCATAAGCCAAGGTTATTGCTTGCCGATGAGCCAACCGGTAACCTCGATCCCGATTTGTCGGCGGACATTATGCGTTTGTTCGAGCAATTCAATCAAGTCGGGGTAACTGTGCTGATCGCCAGCCACGATTTGGCCCTGATAGCCAAACTTCGTCACCGGATGCTGGTCTTACGGCAGGGACAGCTTGTGCAGGATGCCGAAGCTTCAGAGGTGATGGCATGAGTCAAAAATCTGGAGCAAAGCGACAGCGCGTGCACTGGCGACATCGGTTGGCTTTGTGGCTGCGCCATCATCGAAACGAAAATAGGCGTGCCTGGCGCGAGTTAAAAAATAATAAGGCAGGTAGCCTCATGACTATTCTCGTATTGGCCGTGGCACTTTCGCTACCGGCTGGATTGCAAGTCTTGATCGATAACAGTGCACGATTGACAGGTGATTTGCATGACCGAGTTCGCATCTCAATTTTCTTAAAAGCGGGGGCTTCAGCCGAACAAGTACAACGCCTTGCCAATGTACTGCGCCAGACGTATCGACCCGAGGCCCTTCGTCTAGTCTCGCCCGAGGAGGGTTTGGCTATCTTGGAGCGTCGCGCTGGCCTCGGCAATGCGTTGCAATACTTAGATGAGAACCCTCTGCCCTGGGTCATTGAGATGACGCCGGATGTTGCGCATCAAGAGGCAAATACGGCAGCACAATTGCAGGCGGATGTGTCAAAGTTGCCTTTGGTTGACGTGGTCAAAATTGATCTCGCGTGGCTGAGACGGCTGGCCGCACTTTTGAATGTGGGTGAGCGCATACTGACAGCGCTGGCGCTGATTTTTGCAATGACAGTCATTCTGGTGGTGGGAAATACCATTCGGTTGGCGGTGGAAAATCATCGCGCTGAAATTGAGATTGTGAAATTGGTCGGTGCGACCGATGCGTTTATTCGGCGCCCATTTTTGTATTTGGGGGCGTGGTATGGTGCGCTTGGCGGTGTGGTTGCTTGGCTGGTGGTGCAAGCCAATACCTGGTATCTCGGCGATGCGGTCAGCGTTCTGGCACGCCAATATGGAATGGCTTTTGATGTTGCTGGCCTTTCGCCCATTCAGGCCACGTTGCTTGTGGCCTTTGGCACTTTCTTGGGTTGGCTCGGGGCGTGGCTGTCGGTGTCCAGAAGAATTCGCACCATTGAGCCAGCGTGATGGAGGCTATTGAAATCTGCCAACCTGTCCCCATCAAGCAACACTCGTATTGGGAACCAACGTTAACCGGCCCGGTCAAATATTGCCGATTGGCCAAGTAAAGGGGCATGGTATCTGCTATGATTAATGACTCTGCAACTTCTCTTAAGTTGAGTCAGGACGACGTGGCCGACGAGATCGACGATAAGAAACTCCCTGTTCCCGCCAATCAGCTGCCTGCGCCGCAAAGCAGCTTGGAAGCGTATTTGCAGGCAATCAATAAAATTCCCATCTTGTCGGAAGAAGAAGAAAAGGCGCTGGCCCGCCGTTATCGTGATGAAAACGATCTTGAGGCTGCGCGTCAATTGGTCTTATCGCATCTTAGGTTTGTGGCGCATATTGCCCGGAGTTATACAGGCTACGGGTTGCCATTGGCTGACTTGATCCAAGAGGGCAATATCGGCCTGATGAAGGCCGTCAAGCGCTATGATCCTGATTATGGCGTGCGTCTTGTGTCTTTTGCGGTTCATTGGATTAAGGCAGAGATTCACGAATTTGTGTTGCGCAATTGGCGCATTGTGAAAGTGGCGACCACTAAAGCCCAACGGAAACTCTTTTTCAATTTGCGATCGGCGAAAAAAAGGCTGGGTTGGCTAAATAATGAGGAAATCGAGAAAGTTGCCAAAGACCTTGGCGTATCGCCAGAAGAAGTTAGGCAAATGGAGGAGCGTCTTGCCGCCTTTGATCCCTCGTTCGATGCGCCTCTCAATGATGATGACGACGACGGAAGCGCCCCTATCTATTATCTTGAGGATCACAGCGCCCGGGATCCGGCCGAACAAATTTCAGAAGAAGACTTGTTCAATCGTCAAACCGAAATTCTTGAGCAGGCCTTGGCAAAGTTGGATGAGCGTAGCCGTGATATTCTGCAAAGCCGGTGGTTGTCCGATAAGAAAGCGACGTTGCATGAATTGGCGGAAAAATATGGGGTGTCGGCAGAACGTATCCGTCAAATTGAAACCAGCGCCATGAAAAAATTGCGCGCTGCGCTAGAGGCCTGTTGAAGGTATCTGGCCGAGATCTATCAGGTCAGAATGGATATTGGTCGGGGCAATGCCGAAATTCACAAGCGCCGTTCGCACAGCGTGCACCATCGGTGGCCCGCCAGCCAGTAGAAACCGTGTCATTTTAGGGGGTTGGTGTGCTAATGCCACTTGGTGCGGTTGGCCGATTTCACCGACCCACTGCGCCGATGGTTGCTCCACGACAGGGACGTATTCTGCTCCCACCTTATCGGCTAAGTCAGAGAGCATGTCATGCGCAAATAGCTCCTGATCATGTCGTACACCCCAAAAGATCCGGCACGGGCGCGCGTCTTTGCTCGCCAGCAGGGACAACACAGGTGCAATACCGGTGCCACCAGCAATGATCCACAAATCCCCAGAAGAAAATCTTGGCCATGTGCATGCTCCCATTGGCGGGGAAACACCGAGGATGCCATTGTCTTGCGCGGCACGAATCAACTGGTCGGCGAGACTGCCAGCCCCGGCAACGCGGACAAAAAACGAAATCTCTGGCAAGGTTTCTGGGGAGGAGGCAATCGAAAGCGGGCAATGCATCCCGTCGTCAGTTGAGACGAGGCAATATTGCCCGGCCAGAAAGGACCAATCGGAGTTTTGCGGTAAGCGCACAACAAGGTGATAAATGTGGTGGTCAAGTGGTGCGCAGCGAACCACGTTTGTGCGAATACACGACTCTGACAAAGGTAACCCTCGTGACAAGACCAACCTCGGCAAATGTTTATTATAAAAGAGCCAAGCAGAATTAACAGAACTATTGGGCAGATGGCAGGGTAGATTGCCTTCAGACTGGTGTCAGTCGCAAGGCCAACAACAACTCACGCACAAAAGATCGCGAAAATAGTCAATGGAGCGGCCGGATGAGGCCACGGCAAAAGGCCTCAGGTCTCATCCGGGTCTGTGACTTATTTGGGCATTTCCTTATCTGGTTTGGGGAGATGTTTGACCTCAACTTCCACATCGACCAGTTGATGATCGAGATAGTAATAGGTTATGGTCACCACAATCACTTCATTGGGTGTGAAGTAGGTGTTGGAAAGGGTCACTGCCCCGTTTCCGCCGGGGGGTGGCGGAGGCGGCTCCGTTCTGTTCCAATCTCCTTGCACTTGTGTGGCGGTCACCGGTACATCGAGTCGGAATGACTTGACGACCTGACCATTTCGACTCACCACCAAATATTGATTCTCATTGGTATGAAAAAGTCGGGCCGTGAGCCTTGATGTGGACGGTGACTGAACAACTTGCTGGAAAACCGCTGGCGGCAAATGGCCTGCGGGCAATGGTTTCAGGCGTTGTGCCATCAAGGCCGTGGGGCCTATCGCGATGGCCGCAATCAGCGGCGTAAGCCAAAACTTTTGTAACATCCTTGAATTCCTTCTTTCTTGACTCGTTAGAAAATTTTTAGCATGTCCTTCTTTCACCATGCAGTGTTGAGCATAGCAAAAAAAAGAGGTCGTCAAATCAGTGCTTGACTGTGAAATCAAACAAGCGTCTTGAATGATGGCCATTTGGCCACGGCTAGAAAATGTCACGGGCCTATAGTGATTGCTTCACGTTGTCGATTGCGCTAAGGTATATAAATATTCGAAGACACTAATATAAAGGGGTGGCAATGTCGGTGTACAAGATCTTTGAATCTCAAAAAAGTTTTGACGAAGCGGTGACGGCGCTTGAGCAGGCTGTTGTCGACAATGGCTTTTCGGTGCTGCATGTGCACAACCTCACTGAAAAATTGAATAGCAAGGGGCTTGATTTCTCGCCACAAGTGCGCGTCTTTGAGGTCTGTAATCCAGCACAGGCCTACAAAGTCTTGTCAACGGATATTAAAGTCAATATGGCGCTGCCATGCCGTATTTCTGTTTGGGAAGAGAACGGTGCGGTCAAAATTGGTTATGTACGTCCGGAGCCTACATTGCATATGATCTCTGAGGAGACTTCTTTGGTGCCTGTAGCGCAGGAAGTGGAGTCGGTATTGGATAAAATTGTTGAGGCGGCGCGCTAGGCTACGCCTCAACAATTTTTGACAACAGCGGCCATTGGCTGGGCCAGTATTCAAGCGGTGAGAGTTGGAAATCTGATCGAACAAACTGCCGGATTCGCCCTTCGACAAAAGCCAACAGCAAGTTGGCTTTTTCTGTGGCCAAAGGTTCGCTATGACCTTCGGCCAGGATGGCTTCACGCAACACTTGTTTGAGCTGGACATTGATGCGCTCAAACAGCTGTTGTACTTGTGTTCGCAACCTAGGTTGTTCGCCCAGTAGGGCTTCGCCGGCGAGTATTCGGCATATTCCTGGATTGCGAGCCGCGAAAGTGAGCATTAACAACAATATCTTTTGGAGGCGCCCGTGCATCGTGTGATCATCTTCCAGAACGCGGTTGATCCGAGAGAACAAGGTTTCTTCAACAAAACCTAGTAGCCCTTCAAACATTCTGGCCTTGCTTGGAAAATGGCGATAGAGCGCGGC
>RFGJ01000109.1 GCA_003696665.1 Gammaproteobacteria bacterium
AACTACCCCGCGCCGGGGCTGGACAGCACCGGGCGGCTGCTGATGGGCTACGCCGTCACCGCCGTTTCCTCCATTACCCAAACGACGACCATCAGCGGCACCGGTCAGGTGGTCACCTTCACCGTGCCCACAGAGGGGCAGACCGACCTGATGACCCTCTCCCACACCTTCGACCGCAACCTGACTCTGGCGGGCCTGTCCGTTTCCGATGACCACCCGGCGCCGGGGGGCAGCGTGGTCATCAGCGCCGCGCTGCAAAACAACGGCGATTGGGCCCTTGACGGAGCAGCGGTCAGTTTTTACGACGGCGACCCCAACACCGGTGGCACGCTGATTGGCACCACCGGTGTGAGCGGCACGCTGGCGGCGGGCTACACGGCCACGCTGACCACGACCTTTACCGTACCTTCGAACGGCGGCGCGGGGCGGCTGTATGCCGTGGCCGACCCGGCAGACGCCATCCCCGAAGTGGACGAGACGGATAACACGGCCAGCCTGGCGGCATTTGGCCCCGACCTGGCGCTGACCGGCGCCGGAGTGGATTACTGGGGCGGCAGCCAGGTGGGCCTGCAGGCGGTGGTACAAAATGTCGGGGCAACGCCCGCGCCGATGGCTACCTTGGCTTATTACCAGGGCAGCATCACCGGCACGCTGCTGGTCACGCAGACGATTCCGGCATTGGCGGCGGGCGAGACGGTGACGCTGACCACGCCCTGGGATGCGGCGGCGCTGGCCGAGGGCAGTTACACCCTGGCAGCGGCAGCCAATCCCAATCAGGCGGATTTTGCCGAGACCTTTACCGCCAACAATCATGCCGTCCTGCCGCTGGCAATCCGGCCGGACTTGCTGCTCAGCCCATACGATTTGACGACCACACCGTTGACGGCGACGACTACCCTGATTACGGCCACCCTGTACAATGTGGGGTCGGCAACGGCAACGAATGTGGTCGTGAACTTTTACGACAACTGGACGCTGGATGGATCGGCGCTGCTCTTCACGCAGACGGTGGCTTCGTTAGCGCCGGGGGAGGCGGTGCGGCTGACAGGGCAGGCCGCCGGACCGTTGACCTGCGGCGTGTATGTCCAGGCCAACCCGGACCGGAGCCTGGCCGAAGTGAACTACGCCAACAACCTGGCGGCAGTGACGGGGCCGGACAGTCCCTGCCCGGCGAGACGGCAGACATACCTATACCTGCCGCTGATTTTGAAGAACAGCGCTGTGGTGCGGTAAGGGTGTTGGCAGAACCAGAACCGGTGACGGAGTTGCCAGCGGGAACGACATCCACCGCTACGACAGACCGCAATGGCAACTCCGCGTTGAGCAATCGGAAAATCTGGGTGCACTAAAGAGTTGTTGGTCGGGGTAGGTGACGGCAATGCCGTCGCCTACCCATCTCGCGTGAACCCCAACAACCTTTTATGCTCCCAAAAATCTCTTGCATCCCGTAAAAGCTGCCATGGCAATCGATTGACATGGAGAATACGGCGTTCTCCACCGGGTGGCAGCGAATCGCTGCCACCCTTGCACTTGTTGCCTGAACCGGGCAATTGAGCGCCCATTCTCGTTGCCTACAATTTGACGCCGCTCCCCTACCCCTCACGGCCGCCTTCGGCGGCGACGACGGACGACAGACGGTGGACGGTGGCCGCGCACGTCGCACCCTGCACGCCGTACGTGGGCACCTGGCACCTTTCCCCCACCCCTGGCCCTCCCCCTAAGGGGGAGGGGAACTTCGTCATGGTCAACAACCGTCCGCCTGGCGGCGACGACGGACGACAAACCGTAGACGATGGCTGGTGTCTTGCGTCCCGCGATCGGTGGTGACAGAGTAGATTTATTGCAGGGTGCGTATTTGAAAAACGTGGAGGCGTATGAGACTCCAGTTGTGGAGAAACGTATACAGGATGCACCGGAAGAAAGCGGTTTACGTGACCCGGTGCTATTGAGAAAGGAGCAGGAAGGTGAGCAGCAACAAAAAACCACAGGCAACAAGCCAGGAGAAGCGCCAAAGCTGGAGTCGGAAGCCCCAGCCGTCAGCAAAGCACGGCGTGGCGGGAGCATTGGAAAAAATGCGGGAGTTGAAATTGCTGGCGAAGAGCAACCCGTTGCTGGTGGTGCCTCAGCCGCCGTTGGGGGGCGACTGGGAACGGGAAGCGGCGGCGCTGCTGGTGGACGACCTGGACACGGAGGAGTTCGTTCTGGGACTGCAAATGTCACAAAAGAAGGGAGATGTGTGGGTTCCGACGTGGTGGGAGTCGAAGGAAGACTTTCTGACCGCGTTCGTGCGCGAATGGAACGATTACCAGACGCGGTACGGACCCGCTTTGAAACCGCTCGACGTGCAATTGCAAGTGATGGAGGTTTTGACTTATATGTACCAAGAAGCCCAATAGCGCCGGAGGACTTTCATACTCACCCGACTCCATTGGTTGAGTGTAAATCTCTAGCGGGCATTGATGCGCCGGAATTGGAGGCGGCATACCGTCCGCATGAGGCAGTGATGGGGGCATTACGGCGCGGAGCGATAAGCGTTGAGGCAAACCTTGATGCCATTTGGGCGGCGGTTCAGCAAAACGACAAGCACAATATGGGGGTGTTGATTGCGGATGATGTGAGCGTTGGCAAGACAAGAAAACACAAAAAAAGCCCCCAGGAGTCCTGTGACAGATTCCCGGGGGCTTTCGCTTATGCGACATCTTTTTTCGCCGTTAGCACCCCGAAAACACACTCTTGTGCGACGCCTTTCAGGGGGTTGGCGTCGTACAAGAGAGATTGTGCGACGAATTTAACATCGTAACAAGAACCATCCTGGGGTACAATTATGCGACACCTATAGAGCAATCAAAAAGATGCATGGGGTTGAGGCGGCTTACCCTTGCATCTTGGAACGACCACGTCGCTTTGCAAACTCTATATGGACAAAATGAAAATGATAAGGGGTCTCCAGCCAGTTTGAGTTCGGGGATATTCCAACGAGCACCGTCTTCTTCAAGAAAAGAACAAACATATATTACACAAGGAATTTTTAGCATGTCCACACTCGAAGACATCAAACCAGACGCAAAAATTATAGGTATTGACCCCACCGGGCCTGTTACAGTGGTCTCTGTCAAATGGTTCGGCAAAGATGTGCTGGAGTTAACCTATCACGATGCGCTTGGCCAACCTCATACAGAATTGCTCTATCGCGACCGCGAAAATGATTTGGAGGTCGTTGAGGCCGGGATTCCGTGGGCATTTGACAGCGATGGAGACAGATTCAAACTGGTTTCTGAAGCATATCGTATCCGTATGGCCTATCTTTTCGACCCCTGGATGGCCGTGCATCTCTCTTTAGTGGAGCCGCTACCGCATCAAATTTCCGCGGTCTATGGGGAAATGCTGCCCCGCCAGCCACTGCGTTTCCTGCTTGCAGACGATCCTGGAGCAGGCAAAACCATTATGACTGGACTGTATATAAAGGAACTCATGTTACGCAGTGACCTGGAACGATGCCTAATCATTGCACCGGGCAACCTGGTGGAACAGTGGCAAGATGAACTCTGGCAGCGCTTTCAACTCCCATTTGAAATTCTGACAAACGACCGTATCAACGCGGCTCGGACTGGAAACGCACTTCAGGAAATGTCCCTTGTTATTGGGAGACTAGACAAATTTAGCCGGGACGACAACCTGAAGGAGAAGCTTAAGCAAACAGACTGGGACTTGGTAGTAGTAGATGAGGCGCACAAAATGTCAGCCTCCGTTTGGGCAGGAGAAGTGCGTTATACTAAACGCTACCGCTTGGGGGAATTGTTGGCGCAGCACACCCGCCATCTCCTACTGCTAACAGCAACGCCACACAATGGTAAGGAGGAGGATTTTCAATTATTCATGGGGTTGCTGGATGCTGACCGTTTCGAAGGGCGTTATCGAGAAGGAGTCCATAGTACTGATGTCTCCGATGTCATGCGCCGCCTGACAAAAGAACAACTGCGCAAATTTGACGGACGCCCACTTTTTCCAGAGCGACGCGCTTACACAGTTACATACCGCCTCTCGGATTTGGAAGCCGCGCTTTATGAAGCAGTAACGACCTATGTGCGAGAGGAATTTAATCGTGCTGAACAATTGGAGGGTGGGAGAAAAGGGTCAGTCGGTTTTGCTTTGACTATCCTACAGCGGCGTTTGGCCTCCAGCCCCGAAGCAATTTACCAATCGCTGCGCCGTCGACGAGAGCGTTTAAAAAGCCGCTTAAGGGAAACACGACTCTTGCAACGCGGGGAAAACGCTCGGTTAGATCTCTTGTCGGACGTGCCCGCATACGACGAAGAAGACATGGAAGACCTGGAAGACGTTCCGGAAAACGAACTGGAACAACTGTTCAGCCAGGTGCTAGATCGGGCAACGACAGCCCAAACCATTGCCGAACTAGAAGCCGAAATTCAAACCTTGCAAAGACTAGAATCACTGGCGGAGCGAGTTCGCCACAGTGGGGAAGACCGAAAATGGCGCGAACTCTCTCGCTTATTGCAAGACCAGCAAGAAATGTTCGACGCCGACGGGGAAAGACGCAAGTTAGTCATTTTCACTGAACATCGGGATACACTCAATTACCTGGCAGAAAAAATTCGTAGCCTGTTAGGGCGCCAAGAAGCAGTCGTCACTATTCATGGCGGCTTGCCACGTGACCAACGACGGCAAATACAAAATGCATTCGTGCAAGACAAAGATGTGCTTATCCTGGTAGCCACCGACGCTGCCGGAGAAGGTATCAATTTGCAACGCGCCCATCTGATGGTCAACTATGACTTGCCCTGGAACCCTATCCGTTTGGAGCAACGATTTGGTCGTATTCACCGCATTGGACAAACTGAGGTCTGCCACCTCTGGAATTTGGTTGCCGATGAAACGCGTGAGGGGGATGTCTATGCGCGACTACTCAAGAAAATTGAGAGACAGCGAGCAACCTTGGGGGACAGCGTCTTTGATGTATTAGGACAAATCTTTCGCGAGACCAGCCTGCGCAAATTATTACTGGATGCGATACGTTACGGTGACCGCCCTGAAGTGCGAGCGAAATTAGACAAGGCTATTGACAACCTGGTAGACCAGGAACGGGTACGCCAATTGCTGGAAAATAATGCTCTGGCACGCGACGCGTTAGACACATCTCAAGTCCGCAAAATCCGCGAGGATTTTGAACGCGCACAGGCTAGACGCCTACAGCCCCATTTCGTTGAGTCTTTCTTTAAGGCCGCTTTTGAACATTTGGGGGGACGCATGTATCCCCGCGAGCGTCAGCGCTATGAAATCACTCGCGTTCCGGCAGTCATCCGTAAACAAGCCCAGCGGCTCGGACGGGTAAACGCTGTGTTGCCCAAGTACGAGCGTATTACATTCCACAAAGAATCTATTCACATCTCAGGCCGACCGACCGCTGAATTTATTTGCCCTGGGCATCCCTTAATGGACGCTGTCACAGACCTTGTTTTGCAACGCTATCGCGATTTACTGCGTCAAGGAACTATTCTAGTGGATGCCAACGATATCAGCGATACACCGCGAGCACTCTTCTATCTGGAACATACCATACGAGATGGACGCACTGACTCGAAGCCCGAACGAAGAGTACTCTCACGACGAATGCAGTTTGTGGAAATTAATGCCCGAGATGAGGTTC
>RFGJ01000110.1 GCA_003696665.1 Gammaproteobacteria bacterium
CCTCTGGCTATCCATCCAGGCCAGTACCACTCTGTGGGCGGCAGGTCTTTGGCCAGTTCTGCCAATGAGGGAAACTGTAGTGCCTGATTAGGTAGCAAATTCACAACGCTTTTGGGGTCTGCTTTGAAACCACGCAAAATTGCCCGCTCGATTTGCCCTTCCAGCAACTCGCGCATATGAGGTTCTAACGTACTGAGAAATTCCTCTAGCCGTTGTCGTTGCAAACTTTTGGACGTTCCCCCATCTATTTGCGCCATATGTGCCAGTTCTTCAATGCTTGCCAATCGCACAGCATCCGTGCTATACTGCGGTTGATTAATATGCCCATTTTGGGCACTTTGGTGGGGTGTCCCGTTGCCGGGGGCACCCTGCTTGTTTTGAGTCATGTATCTGCCTCCTGTTGTGTATTGGTTCCCTGGTCCTTGGGTGGATAAAGCCCCAAACCTATCCTGATGAGAAGGTGGGCCTGGTCAGGCAACGAACGTAATTCATCTATTGCCTGGTCAAGAAGACGGTCATATTCTTCGGGGGTCAATTCCAGTTTCAAGCGGTACCGTAAAGTCATACAAACCTCCAGCAATGAAAAACGGGCAGTGGATGACCACTACCCGTTCATGTTAGGCGTTCTACGGGAAAAATCAACTGCGTAAATGTGCGTAAAAAATGTGCGTAAATGTGCGTAAATTACATTTCCCAGTTTATTTCAGCAATTTTTGCCCTTTTGCGCCCTTTGAAAGCCCGTATCACAATACCATGCCTCTCCAATGCCCGCCGAGACAGCCGTCTGTAATCCGAGACGGTGTGTGGACTTAGAAGCAACTTTCGCTCTGTCTCCTTCTGCGTACAGCCTTTCAGGTAAAGACGCAAAACTCCATGGTATCTCTTCTCAGGGACTAACGAAATCAGATATGCTATTTGCTCCTGCGTAAACGTCCCTGGAGCATATTGACCAGGCGGTACTGGTGTAAGAGTCGAGTGAGAATCGGGGTTCTCTTTTTCCACCCGCATTAACCGGTTCTGCAATTGTTCGTTTTCATCCAAAACGCGGGAGGCGGAATAGAGCACTTCGGATACCA
>RFGJ01000111.1 GCA_003696665.1 Gammaproteobacteria bacterium
GCCAACGCATGCACCGGCTCGTGTCGATATTCCTCAGGCAAATTCTCCATGTCCTGAGCATCCACATATGGCGGATTAGAAACAATGAGATCGTACTGTTTACCTTCAACCGGTGAAAACAAATCGCCCAAATAAATATTGACACGCGACTCAAGCCTTAACTTGCGCACATTCTCCCGGGCCAATTCGACTGCGGCCGGATCCAAATCGACACCATCCACCTGACTTTCCGGCAAATGGTAGGCAATGGCCGCCGCAATGCATCCCCCGCCAGTACACAAATCTAACACATGCTCAGGCGGTTGAACGCACCAAGGGGCAAACTGCTGTTCGATCAGTTCCGCGATAGGAGAACGCGGAATTAAGGTGCCCGGCACGACATTGAATTCCAGCCCCGCAAACCAAGCGCGTCCAGTAAGGTACGGCAATGGGAGACGTTCTTCAATTCGGCGACGCGTCCACTCCTGGATTTTAGTCAACGCCGTTTGATCAAGCGGCATTGCTAAGACTTCTTGCCCACTATCAATAGGCAAGTTCGCAGCACACAAGACTAGGCATACGGCCTCGTCCCATGCATTATCAGTGCCATGCCCATAATATAAGTCCGCACTTTCCAAAGCTTCGTAGACTTGTTGCAAAACATCACCGAGTTTCATTTTTGCCACTCAAGTAAAAAGGGGGCCATGCCCCCTTCGTTCTCTAATACGCTAGATCACTGAACGTTAATAGTCGCAGGGCTAAACGTTCTTGTCACCCCACTTGGCGTCTCGACCGTAACCAACAATGTGCCTGATTTTGGTTGCGTCGTGCCCTTGATGGTCACCGCAAATGCACGCCCGCCATTGTGGTTGTCATTGGGCCAAGTGAACGATGACGGACCGACAATGCTACCTACCGACGTTTCAAACGATACCTTGGTACCGGCTGGCATCGGCTGATTGTGCAAATCCGCAATAATGACTTCGACCGCTCCTGTACTCTCGCCCTGAATGTTCACGACGCTATCATTCGGGTCATTTGGATTGGCCGAATCGATGGTCTTAGTCAACACAAGACTCGGCTCGCTTCCCGACATCACCAGAACAAGGCTTGCTCTGACGTTAATACTCTGTTGGCTCGAACAGCCTGAATGTGGTGGTTGACTGCACAGGAAGCCATTGTAGAGCCCATCGTTTTGATTGAACACACCATCATTGTTGAAGTCGACAAACTCTTCCAGATCACCGCTCGCATCAGGCGAGTTGTTACCATAGCCTTCGGC
>RFGJ01000112.1 GCA_003696665.1 Gammaproteobacteria bacterium
AGTGTTTCCCTTATAAGGGAGGTTGGTAAACCAGCGCTCTTCAGGAACAGAGAAACCGATTTCATCCATCCTTGCCTTAAGCTTTGGGCGGAAAAATTCCGAAGAGTAGTGGGGTAAAAACCAATCAACATCTGAGGCCTTGAGATGGTGTTTGGCGGCGATTTTTCGCAATGCTTTATCAACGGCAACATTGATTATCTGAGCATTGAGGAGTTTGACATCCTGCTTTACCAACATGGTTTCAGTAAAGGCCAACTTTTTCAGGTCGGGATTTTCGCGCCAGCCACGCAAGCTTCCGTCTGCAAGCTTGTCGGCCCCCGCATACATGCAGGGCTCCAGTTCATGAGCGTACGAAAGCTGCTCAATCCATTCAATGCGCAACGAAAGATGACTCGGATTGGGGCGATCGCTGAGCAACGCCGCACCGGCACCGTCAGAAAGCATCCAACGGAGAAAATCCGCCTCAAATGACAAAACAGGCTGCTGCTCCAGCTGTTCGGCCTTACCAAGATCGATCCCACCACAAAAACGCGCGCGCATATAAGAGGATGCCAGTTCCGACCCGGTTGCAACCGCCCTTCTGCTTTGCCCACTGGCAACGCTCAACCAGGCATATTTCATTGCGCTCATTCCCGAACCACAAATGCCCGCGGCACTTAGAATTTCACAAGGAGCTCCGCCAAGCTCTCCATGAACCATTGAGGCGTGCCCCGGCATCAGCTGGTCAGGTGAAGACGTCCCGCAACAAAGACATTCAATCTGATCAGGTTCAAGGCCCTCTTCGGGCCTAAGCCGTCGGACGGCCTCAGCCGTCAGCTGGGCATTGCTGTGGGTTGTCGCACCTGTTTCTCGGTCAATGGCGTAATAGCGCTGCCGAATTCCATTATTCCGTAAAATAATGCGACGCGTTTTTGAGGGTAACTGGTAGACCCTCCCCAACAGCTCCTCCATTTCGTCATTACCAACTGGCTCGTTGGGGAGAAAACTGGCCAAAGCAGTGATATAAACCGGCTGATTCAATGTCTCAAATCCTTGCATGCTGGTGCCCTTCCTGCAAAAGGGCGGCATAACGTTGATAAAAAAGTTCTTCAGGGAGGTAGGTTGGCAATACAGCGTTTGTTAAGGTGTAATAATCGAGGTCGGTGACAACAATTTGCTCTGCCAACTCACTGTACAAACGTGTCCCAGGCAACGGAGTCATCACCGTGTACAT
>RFGJ01000113.1 GCA_003696665.1 Gammaproteobacteria bacterium
GCAGCCAGAGGTATCGCACGGCAGGACGCGAACAGTGGCATGAGCATAAGCGGCGAATAACATCAGGGTGCTGATTAGACATTTGAACAGGTTTGTCATATTGCCTCCTTGTCACATGAACGGTTCAAATGCATATCCAAGGAACGACGCTGCCCTAGGCGCGAAAATTATAAAAACGCCTTTTCACAACTCGGCAATGAAAAACTGCGAATTGTGTGAAAAATTCACACCTGGTATGTCTTTGAGCGCCCGTTGTTCACCTCTAGAGGTTGCTTTTGATCAATGAATGCACCGTGTCAATTGGCACTCTGGCGTGCGACGTGCTAAACCTTAATAGTCTGAGAAACTGGGAGGTGAGCTGTATGACCGACCATTGGATTGTGACCGTGATGGGATACCGACAGCCGGATTGTTTGCGCAACTTGGCCAATTTGGTCTTTGCCAATCACGGTGACTGGCGGGAAAGTCGCGTGATCGAAATGGGAGGCCGCTTTGCGGCTATATTAAGCGTCGTTGTCCCGCGTGAAAACAGCGCCAGTTTGCAAAGCGCCATTGAAGACTTTGCCGATCAGCACGAGCTGTCCTTGCATTTATCTGTCAGTCAGACGGAATGGGTGAACAACAAAGAGCGCTTCCGCCTCAAAATGACGGCGAATAACCGGCGCGGTCTGGTGCACAAGGTGGCGGACATTGCCAATCAAGTCGGACTACAGCTTGATGAACTCATTACCTGGTGTGAGCCCATGCCGTTCGGCAATGAGGAGTTGTTCTATGCCGAGATTATCGCCAGTGGATCAGCCACGGGCACGGCGGCTATGAAAACAGCGCTTGAGTCTCTGGGCGATGATGTGGTCATTGAAGAAGTTCACAATCACGCGGATGAAAGCAAGGGGGCCTAAGCCCCCTGCCTGTTATTGATACGCCTCAATAGGTGGACAAGCACACATCAGATTGCGGTCGCCATAGACATCATCCACCCGGCCAACATACGGCCAGAATTTGTGATGCCGTAGGCTTGGCACTGGGAAGGCCGCCACTTCGCGAGAATAGGCATGCGGCCACTCGTCAGCAGTGACCACGTCCATGGTATGTGGTGCGTGCTTCAGGGGATTATCGTCGGCATCCCATTCACCACGGGCAACTTTGTCTATTTCATGCTTGATGTGCACCATTGCTTCAATAAACCGATCCA
>RFGJ01000114.1 GCA_003696665.1 Gammaproteobacteria bacterium
CCCGACGGTCAGCTTTTTGCACGAGCCCGGCGAGCGGCGCTACAGCCTGGCACTCGACCTGGCCGAAATCTTCAAGCCCATACTCGTCGATCGCACCATCTTTTCGGTGCTCAACCGACGGATGCTGCAGGCCAGCGACTTCAGGGTCGAACTCAATCGCTGTGTGTTGAAGCCACGTGGGCTGAAGGTTTTCCTGAAAGCCTGGGAAGAACGGCTTGCAGAAACCATCAAGCACCGAAAGCTGAACCGGAAGGTGAGTTACAAGCGTCTGGTGCGCCTGGAATGCTACAAGCTCGTGAAGCACATTCTGGAAGATCAAACTTACAAACCTTTCAAAATCTGGTGGTGATGTATGTAATCCTTGTTTACGATGTCAATCAGAAGCGGGTGGCCAAAATGCTGAAGCTTTGCAGGCGATACCTGCACTGGATTCAGAATTCGGTTTTTGAAGGTGAGATTACGGAGGTGAAAATCAAGGAGTTGATAGCCGAGGCTCGACAGTTCATCGATCCCTCTGAAGACAGCATCATCATTTTCAAAAGCAGGGACGTGCGATGGCTCGACAAGGAAATCATTGGCTACGAACGCATGAGTACCGACAATTTTCTGTGAGGTCGGGTCGTCGAAGCCCCCCACCGGATCGGCTCATCATTGGCTATCGAATGGATGGGTTGTCGTATATTGCTGATAATCAATGGTCGTCGAGCTCCAGCTATTTTCCGCTTATTGGGGGTGGACGACTTTTTGTCAGTGAAAACCGGCGAAATGCAGGATCTATGTGTTTGAAAAACAGTGGAAAACGAATATATTGCCAACGGCTTCTAATCGGACCAAAGTGGAATTGAAACGCCGCGGACGCAGAGCCGGGATCAGGTCGCCCAGGTCTTCTAATCGGACCAAAGTGGAATTGAAACATGTTCTGGCTGATGGTATTGATGGCGGCGAAGACTTCTAATCGGACCAAAGTGGAATTGAAACTCTACAAGGGCGGGCCGCTGCCGGAACCGCCGAGCCTTCTAATCGGACCAAAGTGGAATTGAAACTAGTTTGA
>RFGJ01000115.1 GCA_003696665.1 Gammaproteobacteria bacterium
CTCACTCTTATCCACTACAGCCCGCAGATGTTCATGCAATGTTTGCTCAAAGAGCGTGTACAGCCCACCAATGGTGAACTTCGACCGATTATTGCTATAAAGCACAAATGAGAGGGCACGCGGAAAGAGATATTCGCTCAGACTGGTACGGTCGAAGCCACTCTGAATAACTGCCTGACGTAACACTAAATGGCTAAAGGAATGTACCAGACCATAGACGGCGCGAGTGGTGGTTTCACCTTCCGGGATCTCCTGAAAGGGATTGATGGAGACCATCCGGTTGAGAATCCAGGCCCGGACAGATGCCTGGTCGTTGTAGTCGGGCGGATTACCCGTTGCCAGTCCATTGAGAGTCAGCCAGCGGAGTACGCGGGCTGGGTCAAGGCGGAACATCAGCGCCTCCGTTTCAACCGTGTCTACAAACAACGGCGTCCGGGGATCATCCCGTCGAAGACGCGGAAAAGCCCGGATGATTGTATTATCAGCCTCACGCTGATCACGGGTATAACCAACAACAACAATTGTTACCGGAAAGTCACCGATAAGACGCACATCGGCCAGCCCGGTATCTCTAAGGGCCTTGCGATAGGCGACACGATATACTGGAAGCCGCCCCGGCATTTCACTCTGCGCCTTTTGCTCCAATTGAGGGAGGGTGATAATCTGCAGGCCTTCATCAATACGTACGAACTCCAGTAATTCCCGTCCGGCTTCTTCAAGTGCATCATCCTGCATGGTAATAAGTTCTTTTGCCCGGTTGATAAGCTGGCTACGACGGTTACCGCCCAGACTAGAAAGTCCCTGTTGTAATTCATCCAGTCGCTTCTGAAGCATTGTCTTCATCTCTGGTGGGGCGTTCTGAATCAACCGCTCCAGCGTAGCAATACTTTCTTGTTCTGCTGTCTGCCCATGAGGGCTGGCGACCAGATCAACCAGCCGATTATCTGGTCCATGGTCGAACAGGCGCAGATAGGCTGCTATGGCCAGCCAGTGGCGTTCCGGGTCTTCCAGGATACGAGTCAGGTCACGGCCGGGCAGGTTGATCAGGGTACGATACTGAGGATAGAACGAGGCGGTGGCTCGATGGACAATGGGACGCATCGTCCGATCATCCAGGTCGCAGTCATCGCAGCGGCCATAGATGACATGTTGCTGGAAATCGCACAGCCGACAACGCCAGCGGAATTGAGTGTACTTCTGGCTACCCCGCGTATCCAGCCAAATGTGATCATAGCCGTGTTGTGGACATCGAGGAACGATAAACGGACGAATGTGGCCGCATCGATGGATCAACACATGATGAAGTTGAATCAGGCTGTCACCACATGACTGGCAGCGCAACTTTGGGTTGCGAATGTTGACCTGCCGCACACTCTTATAGGAAGCCACACGGCGACATGTCGGATTGGTACATTCGAAAAGAAGTGGAAAGATCTCCGCCTCAACGGCTGTAGGGATCGCCAGGACGTAGCGATCGGAGTAGCGGTAGGGGTCTGGAAAGCCCCTGCGACGCTCCTCCGGCCATTGTTTCAAAAGCCAAGCTACACGATCCAGGACATAGCGTTGGTTCAGATTTGTGTCTTCTTCTGCCTGAAACCTGGTAACCATGCAAATGGCCTGCCCACTCTCATGGTCAAAGGTCTTCCCTGGCAGAAAATTAAAGAGAATCTGTTGTCTGCCTCGTCTCATCGTCTTTTCCTCCCAAGTTTTCTACTCCAGAGCAATCGCGAATCTCGACCGAGATAGATTTCAAGTTGCTCATCCACGTCGCGCAGACTTTGCATCGGTTGGTCAGTCAGATTATCTGACGTGAAGTTTTTCTGTGGATTACGCAACATATCAACATACTCGTTGACTTTCCGCTCGATTACGGTCTCGAACTCCTGTCCAGCGTCACGGCCAGCCGTCCGGTAGGCATCCTTCAGGTACACTATCAGGTCATCCGGTCTGATCTGTCGACTTTCTATCAACTGTCGAACCTTTTTACTGAAGTACAGCGATTCCTTCCCCCTCCCTCCCACGCTCAGGTTATAGTCATTGAGCAACGCGGCCATAAACAGGCCTGGGATGGTACGCTGGACACTGAACTTGCTCCATCGATTGACTGGCGCAGGCTCCACCAGCCGATCCAGATATTCGTGATATTTCAGGAAAAAGTGATAGTGACTCTGGTCGCGCTCGCGGGCAGGGTTGAAGCAGACCAGCACCACGCCAGGGTGATCGCGCCCCACACGACTGGATGTCTGGATGTACTCAGCGGTTTGGCGGGGCATCCCGAAAAAGCAGAGATAGTTCAAGCGTTCAACGTCCACGCCATGGGAAATGGTGCTTGTAGCCGTCAGTGAACGTAGCCGACGGCCGAAATTCAGGGCTGGCTTTTCCAGCTCTTCGAGAATAGCGGCCACTTCAGAGAATGGCGTTTCTCCAATAATAGATTTGTTGATGACCTCAGTATAATTACTTTCGGTCAGTTCCCGGTTGAGTTGACCTTCAAAGCTCTGATTGAGGCGATCACCCTCGCGCTTTGACAGCAGATATGTGACGAAGACTTCGTAGTTCGACAGGATCTCCAGGAATTCATCCGCCGTAGTGACTGATGTCAGGTGTAGACGGTTGATGGCCCTCTCTGGTTCACGTCGCAGGTCTTCTACTTCCCGATGGAACAGTTCCGCCAGACGCACAACAGCGTTAATATGAGTGTAATTGTGAGGCATGATGCCAACAAAAAGGCGGCGTGTGTCGTCACGCAGGGTGGTGGCATAAAATGACTCACCCAACTCTGGACCGGGGACTGGGAAGCGACGGGCTTTGCGATCATAAAGATGGACCACCTGATTTTCATATTCTTCAATGGTGGCCGTTGCGGCAATAATCTTGGTTCGCACTCCCTGTCGGCGTTGCTGGTATGTATCCAGGAATGTCTCGTAGTGGCCATCGAAAGCCCCCAGTTCCTCGCGTAGCAAGTGCAACTCGTCCTGAATCTGCAGCGTGGGCGAGGGATCTTTGAGCGAGACAGGAATGAAATCTTTTGGTTTCACATCACAGGCGTATTTTTCGGTGCATTCGCCCAGGCTCAGGTAACCATGCTTTGGACAGCGATGGGTCACGGCCCCGAACAGGTGGCTAAACTTACGTTCGTAGCCAATGGCTGTCACCTTGTCAATCGTCCCGGCAATCACCGTGGGCAGGTATCGGTAAATTTCGTTATCTACAATGAAGATGGGCAGGATACCGCCTTGGTCTGCTTCAGGGCATTGCGGGTTGGTGCAACGGTGGACAAGCCGGATAGTTGCTTCATTAAGGTCCATCTGCACGGTTTGCTGGCCGCAGAACGGGCAGCGAGGGATGGTCAGCCACTTTTCCATTCGAGTGGGATTGCTTTTGATCAGATCTATTTCGGCCGGCTTATCGCTACCGCTCCACTGTGTCAGTCGGTTAGGCGTATTTCCCGAACCAACCAGGTAAGCCACACTGAAGGGGTCGTAATCATTGCCATTGATAGGGGCTGTCTGGCGGCGAACCAATTCCGCTGCACCCATAATGTCGGCCAGGCGCTGTAACTGCTGCAACGAGAGCAGACGCAGGGGAAAACGCATCCAGGCCGTGACGCCAGCTTTCTTTCCTCGGAGCCGGTCAAAAAAGGCAGTAAAGACGATCAGGCCCAGGTAGGCTTCGGTCTTGCCACCACCAGTAGGAAACCAGAGTACATCAACGTAGTCCCAATCAGCACGGCCATCAGGATCATCATACTCGCGGGCTGCAATAGCCGGTAACTGGGTGACAATGTACACAATTTGAAAGAGGCGCCAGGAAGAGTATTTACTGGCATTGGCAAAAGTTCTGTTCATCAACTGAAAAGCATGGCGCAAAACATCATAACGCTCCAACACTCGAATACCTCGACGGAAGCGCGCGATTTCGTCTATAAAATTATCAAGGTCCGTTTGAGCAGCATCCAGCATTTCAGATGTCCAGTTTGGATCTCTCTGACGCCTGGATATCAATTGCTCCCAATTATCCCGATACTGGTCCATAGACGTCGCGATAGATCGCAAGACCGGAAGTGGATCTTGCGCCAGTGTCTCAAAAGCGGCTTTCGGAAGAGTAGGATCCACGGCATCACGCGTAGTGTAGACAGGCTGGCGATAAACAGGGGCATTTTGGGTTTCTACCGCGTTCTGGCCATCCACTTTGCGAACCGTACAGTTACGCCCCAGTCCCCATAAATCTCGATTGTACCGGTAATCTTCCGGCAGGATGTCAAAGGTGAAAGGGAGAATGGTTGCGCTGTGGCCTTCAACGCGAAGATTAACGTCAAACAGGTAGTGATCAGTGGGACTGCGCTCTGGTTGATCATCAGGTGAGACGTTACTAAGCATCACTGAAACGCGTAGGCCACCATTATCGACTGGACGAGCCTGAACCTGCAACTCCACCTGCCATTGAGGTTCAACTTCTTGATCAGTGGCCGCTGCCTGCTCGACGAATGCCGCATATGACTCTTTGTCGATCAGAACTGACTCTGGCACAGGCCTGCGCTCCGTTGGTTCCCGATAATGTAATGGATCGGCACGCACCTGTTGCTGCGCCTGCGCCAGGGCTGCGTTCACTATTGCCTGTGTCCGTGGGTCATCCAGTCGTATCCGCCCGGTAACCTGCGCTGGGAGTCGCACCTCAATAGGCTCCATCTTTACTGGCAATTTTCGGTAAGCAATTGCCCACTCACCAGGTTTGCGCTTCGCTTCTTCATCTTGATCATTCGCTAAGAAAGCCGCGTTATAACCCGAGATACGCCGCTGGTGCTCCAGTTCTGGGAAGACGCGATAGTAGACATTAAAATGAACGTGGATAATAAGTCGGGCGTCTAAGGCTTCAGGTTTCACAAGCGCTTCCAGCCCCATTGCTGATGGAGCCAAACGAGAAAACAGGTCATCGCCTGAAGTCTCCATCTCATCATCAAATAGACGATTAGCCAGAGAACCCACAA
>RFGJ01000116.1 GCA_003696665.1 Gammaproteobacteria bacterium
AGGCCGCCCGAAGGCGGCCAAGCAAGGAGGAATGAATGAAGTTGCGGTTGGATGGTGAGCCGGACAGGTCTCGAACCTGTGACCCGCAGATTAAAAGTTGCCTCAGAGGCTATTTCCCGCATCTTCCCTGTTGCTCCCTAAAGGTGAAAAATCACTTGTAACTCAGCTACTTATATAGTCGGTCAAAGTCTTGTTGCTTCCTTAAATATCCCTAGAATTCCCGGTACTCAGTGACACGGATACGAAAAAGGGGTGGCGATATGGCGAGCATCAAACCGCATCAGTCGGGCGGATGGCGTGCCCGTATCCACTATAAAGGCGTTTCAAAATCCAAGGTGTTTAGGACTAAGGAAGCCGCACGCCAATGGGCACGGGAGATCGAAGCGGAAATAGATAAAGGGGTTTATACCGACCGCACCTCTGCTGAACGGATGACGCTAGGCCAGGCTTTGGATCGCTATGTCGAAACTGTAGCGGTAAAGAAGAAAGGGCGCGGCCAGTATGAGAACCGCAAACAGGCCCGGATTATCAAACGCCACCGCATCGCAAAGCTACCCCTCGCCAATGTCCGAACTCCTGATGTCGTCGAATACCGGGATGACCGGCTGAAAGAGGTAAAACCCAATACCGTCCGCTTGGAACTTGCATTGATTTCC
Organism: Gammaproteobacteria bacterium; assembly: GCA_003696665.1. Lineage (NCBI taxonomy): Bacteria > Pseudomonadati > Pseudomonadota > Gammaproteobacteria > Gammaproteobacteria bacterium. Next base: position 657 of record RFGJ01000116.1, read on the forward strand.
CACCTGTTCACCGTTGCCCGTCGCGATTGGGGGATGAGCTTCTTAGTGAACCCTATTGTTCGTGGTGTTCGGCCTAGCGTGAAAGGGTCAGCACGTGACCGGCGTCTGGAACCGGGTGAAGAGGAATTCCTGCTGAACGGGTGCCGGGAATACGGTGGGGATATCCATGATATCGTTGTCCTCGCTCTGGAAACCGCAATGCGCCGGGGGGAGATCGCCAGTCTTAAATGGAAGAACGTCAACCTCGGTACTAAAACCATTAAGTTAGAGGACACCAAGAACGGCGAACAACGGTTCGTCCCGCTGTCGTCACGGGCCATCGCTATCCTGAAAGGTAGGGCTAAAGTCCGGGATATCCACGATGACCGCGTGTTCAAGATGAGTGAGGATTCCATCACTCAGGCTTTCTGCCGAGTTCGTGATGCGCTAGGTATCAAAGATTTACGCTTCCACGATTTGAGGCACGAGGCCACGTCACGGCTGTTCGAGAAGGGATTGAACCCCATGCAGGTCAGCGCGATTACAGGGCACAAGACTCTATCTATGCTAAAAAGATACACGCACCTGAAAGCGGAAGACTTGGCCGAACTATTGG
>RFGJ01000117.1 GCA_003696665.1 Gammaproteobacteria bacterium
AAGCGTCTAATCAAGATATCAACGAAGCATAAAAATTCGGCGATGCGTCTTTCCAGGTTACGAGGCTGAGCCAACTGGTCAACGGTCGCCACCATAGTAAAAATGCCGCTCTAATAGAGCGGCATTTTTCTATCGCGATTGGCTCAAGTCAGGCCATGTGCGCAATCACAGCATCGCCGAACTCTGAGCATGACAGCAGTTTTGCACCGGTCATCAAGCGCTCAAAGTCATAAGTGACGGTTTTGGCACTGATCGCCCCTTCCATGCCTTTAATGATCAGATCGGCCGCTTCTGTCCAGCCCATGTGGCGAAGCATCATTTCAGCCGACAAAATCAATGAACCAGGGTTGACCTTGTTCTGCCCTGCATACTTGGGCGCAGTGCCATGGGTGGCTTCGAACATGGCAACCGTATCAGAAAGATTGGCGCCCGGGGCAATGCCGATGCCACCCACTTGTGCGGCCAACGCATCCGACAAATAGTCGCCGTTTAGGTTGAGCGTGGCAATCACGTCATATTCAGCCGGACGTAACAGGATTTGTTGCAACATGGCGTCGGCAATGACGTCTTTAATCACAATGTCGCGGCCAGTATTCGGGTTTTTGAAATGCAGCCATGGTCCACCATCCAGTTCGACAGCCCCGAACTCGCGCTTGGCCAAGGCGTATCCCCATTCTTTGAAGGCACCTTCGGTAAACTTCATGATATTGCCTTTGTGCACCAAGGTGACTGATGCGCGGTCGTTATCGATGGCGTATTGGATGGCTTTGCGTACCAAACGTTCAGTGCCTTCGCGTGACACTGGCTTGATACCGATGCCCGACGTTTCTGGGAAGCGAATCTTGGTCACCCCCATTTCTTCTTGCAAGAAGCGAATGACTTTGCGCGCTTCTTCCGTTTCCGCCTTCCATTCGATACCGGCATAAATGTCTTCAGAGTTTTCGCGGAAGATCACCATGTCCGTTTTTTCTGGCTCTTTCAAAGGACTCGGTGTTCCTTTGTAATAACGGACCGGTCGCAGACATACATACAAATCTAATTCTTGACGAAGCGCCACGTTCAATGAACGAAAACCACCGCCGACTGGTGTGGTCAACGGACCCTTAATGGACACGACGTATTCGCGAATGGCATCGAAAGTTTCTTGTGGCAACCAGTCACCACCATAGATCTTATTGGCTTTCTCCCCGGCAAAAATTTCCATCCAAGCAATCTTTCGCTTGCCGCCATACGCTTTTTCCACAGCGGCATCCACCACTTTTTTCATCACCGGAGTGATATCAACACCGATGCCATCGCCTTCGATGAACGGAATGATCGGATTGTCCGGGACATTTAACGAATTGTCGGCATTTACGGTGATTTTCTGACCGTCAGCAGGGACTTGAATTTTGCTGCTCACCTTTGCTTCTCCTGAGATAGTTGTTGAAGATTGTGCTAATCTTACTTTCTGGCACGCGCATTATAGGTTAAATTACGCCAATTATCAGCCGTACGGATAAATTTACGCCCGGTTTCTGACCCACATCAGGACGTCCATGCCCCAGCTTATCGCGTTCAACAAACCATATGGTGTCATTTGTCAATTCTCGCCACATCCTAAGTGGCGATCACTAAAAAACTTCATTTCCCTACCCAACATCTATCCATGTGGGCGCTTGGACGCGGACAGCGAAGGGCTTGTGCTTCTCACCGACACAGGCTGGCTGCAGCACCTTATCACATCGCCAAAGCACAAGACCTGGAAAACCTATTGGGTGCAAGTAGAGGGAGAGATTGACGATGAAGCGCTAGAGCGCTTGCGGAGCGGCGTGATGATCCGGGGCAAAAAAACGCTTCCGGCACAAGTGAGTAGGCTGGGTCCTCCCGATAGCCTGTGGCCGCGAAATCCTCCCATCCGCTATCGCAAAAATGTACCAGACTGCTGGCTACAGATGCGATTACGAGAGGGTCGAAACCGCCAAGTTCGTCGAATGACGGCAGCGGTTGGTCATCCAACTCTGCGTTTAATACGATATTCTATTGGCCCAATCTCCGTGGCACCTCTTCGCCCCGGTGAATGGCGTTGCATTGAAATTCCGCAAACTTGGCAAACCAGGAGGCCACCTCAGCATGACAATTCGCGTCACAACCGCCGCAATCATCGAAGCAGACGGCAAGTTCCTCATCGTTGAAGAAATAGATCCGATCAAAGGCCGTGTCTACAATCAGCCAGCTGGGCATGTGGAAAAGCACGAATCCATTCTTGAGGCGGTGGTGCGCGAAGTCCAAGAGGAAACAGGTTATATATTTCAGCCAGAGTCGTTAGTTGGCATCTATCATCTACATGCCAATGATCACGACGCCACCTATCTTCGATTTTGTTTCTCCGGGTCAATCGTCAGTCAATCCAGCGAGTCGAACTTAGACCCGGACATACTGGCTGTCCATTGGTTTAGCCACGAGCAAATTCGGCACTGTCGCGCGCAACACCGCAGTTCGTTGGTATTGACCGCCATCGATGATTACCTACAGGGTAAACGCTATCCATTGGCGATGCTCAACTATATCGGTAAGGAACCTCAGTGGCGCTATGACTTATGATATACTCGCGCCAATTTGTTGAGTGCCTATTTATGTCATGAAACCTGTCAGCGAAAAAAAAGTTATCGTTGGAATGTCCGGTGGTGTGGACTCCTCCGTATCGGCCTGGTTACTTAAACAACAGGGTTACCAGGTCGAAGGATTGTTTATGAAAAACTGGGAGGAAGACGACACGGAAGACTATTGTTCAGCGACTCAAGATCTTGCGGACGCGCAAGCGGTGTGCGACCGTATTGGTATACCACTACGTACCGTCAATTTCGCCGCGGAGTACTGGGATCGCGTTTTTGAATATTTTCTGGCTGAGTATCGTGCTGGCCGAACGCCCAACCCAGATGTGATGTGCAACAAAGAAATTAAGTTTAAGGCGTTTCTTGATTATGCACGTTTGTTAGGTGCGGATTACATTGCCACAGGCCACTACGCGCAGACAGGTCTCGACAATGGCAAAACGACGCTCATTCGAGGTTCGGATCTCAATAAGGATCAAACCTATTTTCTATACATGGTGGGCCATCAACAGCTTGCGCAAACGTTGTTTCCAGTGGGTCATCTGAATAAGACAGAAGTCCGGAAAATTGCTGAAGCGCAAGGTTTGATCACAGCCCACAAAAAAGACAGTACCGGGATTTGTTTTATTGGTGAGCGCCGATTTTCCGAATTTCTTGCGCGCTACTTGCCAGCCCAACCTGGCGAAATTATTGATGACAAAGGGCGCGTCCTTGGAACGCACCAAGGGCTGATGTTTCACACCATTGGCCAGCGCAGGGGGCTTGGCATTGGCGGACGCGCAGATGCCGAAGAATCAGCGTGGTATGTTATCGGCAAAGATTTAGAAAATAATCGCCTGATTGTTGGCCAGGGGCACGACCACCCTGCCCTGTTATCGTATCAACTTGAAGCTTCACAAGCCCACTGGGTGGCAGGGGAGCCACCTGCCGAAGCATTTCGGGCGACAGCCAAGGTACGCTATCGTCAAAAGGACACACCGTGTTTGGTACGCGTTCGAGATGAACAACTCATTGTTGACTTTGACGAGCCGCAGTGGGCGGTGACGCCGGGTCAATCCGTCGTGTTCTATCAAGGCGACAGATGTCTTGGTGGAGGTATTATTGAAAGGAGTCTGGGATGAGTTACGAGCTCGTGGCTAGGGTCAAGGGGTTAGCGGGAATTTGCCAAGCTGCCTATTGGGTAAATCGCTTGGCCAATAGCGGTGCAGTGGAACCTTACGCGCTTGAAACTGCCGTCACATGTGTGACCGAATTAAATCCAAAGCATCTTGATGAGGCGGTGGGTGATATCCGGCGTGGTTTACGTGTATTTATCGACTTGCTTTATCCGCAAAATGACCGGGACCCCGTGATAACCCGTTACCTCGGGCAAATCATTTCGGTTCGCAGCCAACTGGCCAAAAGCGATACACTCATTCAGATTATTCAAATGCGTTTGCGACAGATTGCGGCAGAAGATGCGGATTTGGACATCAAAGTTGGTCAGCTCTCGGCGTTGTATAAGGACACCATTTCAACGCTTCCCCAACGCATACAGGTGCCAGGAAAACCTACATATTTAAAGGATGTTATTATACAAGCCAAACTTCGCACATTGTTGTTTTATGGCATTCGTTGTGCTTGGTTGTGGCATCAATTTGGAGGGCGAGGACACAATTTTTTGTTTCAACGCAGCGCCATGGCGAATACCGCTCGCGAATTACTTAAAACCCTCTAATAATTTGTACATAAGGACGTGAGGACCAATGCCCGGGATAGCAAAGGGACTGCCTACCGATTTCCATCCATGCTTGTGGTAAAAGCCAGCGGCGCTCAGCCTCGCCTGACACCATAGGCCGTCCAAAGATAAAGTGGCTGAGCGTTCTTCACAAAAT
>RFGJ01000118.1 GCA_003696665.1 Gammaproteobacteria bacterium
GAAGCAGTCTTCGTGCGAGACAGCGCAATTGTGGCGGTCCAGCCAAAGGTTGCGCTCTTGCCTCTTACGGGGTGGGGGTGTAATAGCGGTCCCGACGGGCAGCCAGTAGCCAGAAGCCGAAATTATCTTCTCGTGCTTCCTCAAATCCCCCCAGAGCAAGTACTCCTGCTTATTGAGTACGAGTCTAATTCCGGTAGTGACATACAACAGAAGACACACCTGTGATGGATAAGTGCCTGCCCCTGGCAGACTGATAATCCTTGTACCACAGCATCGGTTGGCAAGACTACAGCCGCTATTTGCTTTTGCAAATAGCGGCTTTTTCTTTTGGCTTTGCCCGAAGCAGACGGCATCTCTATCGGTATGCCACTCACGAACAACGGAGGACTATATGGTCTGGCTCGTCATCATCCTGCTCTTGACGGTCTTTGCTGGTGGGGCACTGGTTGCTATCAATTTCACGCAAAATCGGGTAGCCATCATGCAGGCACAAGCGGCCATTGAACAGGCTCACGCAGTTCAAGAAGCCGCCAGGGCCGCACAGGTTGCATCGGCAGGACAGGCTGCCGTGGGAATGGGGCAAACTGTCATTCTGCTGCTTGTGATTGTAGCCATCCTGGGTTTTGTTGCGTTCTACCTCTATTTGCGTTTCGTCAAACACGTTTCCGATGCATCTCCTCCTCGCAATCTTACAGCCTTTCCCCCGCTAACGGAACGAACGTCCCTCCCCCAGGTTGACACGCAACAGTTGCTGCTACAGCAGATGATGACCCAACAAGCCGTATTGCTGGAAATATTGGCCCGTCACCAGGCATCTTCCCTGCCATCCCCTTACCAGGAGGAATAATAATGTACCGATTTCTGTATATCTCCCTGATACTGATGGCCCTGGCTGCGTGTAGCCCCACGGCATCCCCTGATGTCTCATCTCACCTTCAAGCCGTACACTCTGGCAATACCGGCGAGGAGATGTATCTGGCTGCAGTACAAGCGGAAGGTACGCTTGATGCAGCCCGCGCCCGGATGACGGCAACCGCAGAGTTACGCCGGGCTACCACTACTGCCCAGGCTTATTATGCCCACGCTACCGCTACAGAACGCGCCTGGCAGCGCGCTCAGGCAACTGCCGCTGCACAGGGAACCGCCAGTGCTATAGAACGGCAAGGCACGCTTCAGGCAGCATCTGCCCTGGCTACTGCTACCGCACAACACCAGGCCACGCAAGATACCGTCACCTTACAACAAACCCAACAAGCAATGGCGATCAAAGCCACAATGGATGCGGCCTCTGCCGCGGCTGTAGCGACCTCCCAGGCTGCCCAGGCGGAAATCGCCCAACTCGCGGTAGAGAGAGAACGGATGATGAACCACGTCGCTGCCGCTGCCCCGTGGGGTATGGGGGTGGCGGCATTCTTACTCGCAGGGTACTTGCTAACCCGCTGGGTACGCGTGGAAGTAGAACGTCGGCGGGTAATTCGCGACTCCGAGAACAACCCGGATTGGTGGCTTCCGGACACGCACAACCCAGCGATTATTGTTCCTGCCCGATTAATTGGGCCGGCAGCGACAATGAAAAACGGGGAAATTAACGTCCCCCCATCCACATCGCGCCAGATGCAGGTCACTACGCTGGCACAGATGGCCGAATTGCTGCGCCGGATGCCCAGAGAAATGTCGGGGAGCAAGGCCTTACCGAAAGAACTTGTGGAGCAATTACTGGCTCAGATGTCCACAC
>RFGJ01000119.1 GCA_003696665.1 Gammaproteobacteria bacterium
CCCGACCCGGACCGTGTCCTGGCGCAAAAAACCGACTTTTGCGCCTATGTCATGTCCAACACCCGTGACAGCGCCCCGGAACGGGAACAGATTTTCGACCTGCTTTGCCGATACAAGCAGGTGAATTCCGGCGGGGCCTGGCGCAATAACGTCGGCGGCCGGGTGAAGGACAAACTGGCTTTTCAGAGTCGGCACAAGTTCGTCATCGCCTTTGAAAACAGCTCCTGGCCCGGATATCTGACGGAAAAATTCGCCCAGGCGGCCGCCGCCAACGCTGTTCCCATCTATTGGGGCGACCCGGGCATCGACAAGATTTTCAATCCCGAAGCCTTTATCAACTGCCATGCCTGCAGGTCTCTGGAAGAGGTCGTGGATCTCGTGCGCGAAATCGACAGCGACGAGGAACGCTACAGGGCCATGCTGGCAGCACCCTGGTTTCGGAACGGCCAGGAACCTGAGTGCCTCAGGGCCAAGACCTACGCAAGTTTTCTGGCCAACATCCTCGATCAACCCCGCGAACAGGCCTACCGGCGCAACCGCAGCCGCTGGAGCAGGAAACGGGAACGCCAGCTCTACGACATGGCACATCGCCCCTGGATGCAGGCTTATCGAATTTTTAAACGAGGCTGGCGCCAATTATGGCATCAGTTCATTCCCAGACGAAGGAAATATTAACAAAATGACAGGACATAAAAATTTCAAGGTTTTTGTTATTACTCTACCCTACGCTGTAGAAAGACAAAAGACAATTAGTAAAGAACTAGCTGAATTGGGATTAAAATTTGAATTTATCGAAGGTATTGATGGGCGCAAACTAAATCCTGCCACGCATCCCAATTACGCACCTTTAAAAAGAAGGCTTTTCTACGGCCGTGACCTATCTGCAGGCGAACTTGGATGTCTATTGGCTCATAGGAAAATCTATGAGCTCATATTAAAAGAAAAAATAAAATACGCACTCATTCTAGAAGATGATGCGCTACCACAAATTTTTCTACCTGATGTCTTACATGAACTGTCAAAACTTGCTTCAACATGGGATGTAATTAGGTTCATGGGAAGAACAAAGAATTACAATTCTTCCAAAAACATATTTAAAATTCCAAACACAAACTGTTATCTTGCCTACCAGTTCGGAATACCTGGTGGTGCTCATGCTTACTGCATAAACTTCGAAGCCGCCCGGAAGCTCTATGAGGCAACTGAAAAATCATGGCTTGCGATAGACACCTTGCAAGGAGCAACCTGGATTACGGGTCTTCGTACTTTTGCAGTAAACCCCTCACCCGTACTTCCGAACGAAACAACACCATCTTTAATCGACGCTCAAGACAACAGTCTACGCTGGGACAAAACTGTCAAGCTGAACGGCTGGATGCGCCTCGCCTATCCAATTACACGTGGAGCCTGGAAGCTTTTCTTGAACTGCTGGAATCAATGCGTGAAAGCAAAAACCCTGATAAACTCCCAAAGATTGTCCCGGCAACTCAGCTGCTCCACCAAAAGCACCTCACATGAATAAAAGGTCATGTCCATGAACTTTCAGGCCTATGTCATCAATCTTGAACATGCCACCCAACGCTGGGATCACATGCGGCACCAGTTAGAAACGCTGCAGATACCTTTCCAGCGTATTGAAGGGGTCTATGGGGATAAACTACAGGAACCAATCCGGGGGTATGACCGGTGGCGCTACCACATCC
>RFGJ01000120.1 GCA_003696665.1 Gammaproteobacteria bacterium
AACAGGATACAGATAAAAATAACGTATACATTGGAATTTTTGTCGGCCTTCCACCTGGGCACCGGCTTACCCAACGGCTTGATTGACCGGGCCATTGCTCGCAACAAGGATGGATATCTGTATGTTCCCGGCTCTACCATCAAAGGGGTAGTACGTCACCGCTGTGAACAATTAGCCAAATTGTACGGTCTGGAAGCAAATGAGCCACACACCGAAGAAAGTCAGCGCAGGGAAGCGAATATCCGGGACCCCGACATCATCACCCGTATTTTCGGTTCCCGCTTTTTGCCCGCTACGCTTTATTTTGACGATGCCACCATGTTAGAAGAGGATAGAGCAGCATACTTTGACGGCTCAAAACCCGATGACGGCATATACAAAGCCAAACAGATAGAAGAACGAACCCAGGTCAGCCTGTCGCGGCGGACCCGCACAGCTAAATCAGGCCGCTTGTATACCAGCGAGTACGGCATAAAGTCGCTCCGGTTTAAGGGGCAGGTATACGGGATAATTGATGGTTTGGCGCTGGAAGATGAGCCGGAATACAACTATTCACTATTGTTGTTAGTGGCCGGATTGAAAAGTATTGACCGAATTGGTGGTAATAAGTCAAGCGGCGCAGGGCAAGTAACCTGCACCATCAATGACCCGGTTCTGGTCAATGGCAATTCAGTAAACCAGCGCTATTTGTTGGAGCTCGCCCCTGAAAATCTGGAATACTATAAATTAGCGCGGGAGATGCAAGCATGAAATTTATCGTAAATGCCACCGCCAAAACGCCGCTCTCTTTTCGCAGTGGGCGCAGTGATACCGATACCGCTACCCTGCCCTACATTCCCGGTTCCGCTCTGTTAGGCGGGCTGGCTCACGTCCATACCTTACTGCGTCCGGGCCAAACCGCACAGTTTGAACAATTTTTCCTGCAAGGCGCTCGCTTCGGCAACCTGTATCCGGCCGGTTCAGCTAAATGGGACAAAGAAAATCAAACCGCCCGGCAAGCATTGACCGACGCGACGTTGCCCGTTTATCCCTTGCCCAATACGGCCCGCAGTTGCAAGCGATTTCCCGGCTTTCATTTCGATGCCGGTAAGAACGACAAACAGCATGGCGTATCAGACCACTTGTTTCACTGGCTGTTGTTTGAGCTAAGTGGACAAAAATACATCAAGCCGTTGGAAAATCACAAAACGTGCCCTCAAGACAGTTGCCACGAGATGGTGGACCGGATTGAAGGCTTCTACCGGCGAGGCTACGACGCCAACGAGTACGGCCAGCCCCAAGCCAAAGAGATGCTTCGCACCCGTACCGGCGTCAACCGGGCCACCGGCACCGTGCACCAGCAAATTCTTTACAGCCGCACCGTGCTGGCCGAAGGCAGTCAATTTTGGGGCACGATTGAAATTGAGGACGCGGTAGCCGATGATTTTCTGGACTTTGTAGACAAGGCC
>RFGJ01000121.1 GCA_003696665.1 Gammaproteobacteria bacterium
CGAAGCATATTCGGCCGCTGCATCTGGCGTGATTGGCAGTGCAAAGCGCAAGAAGCCGTAGGTGCCCATCTTCAACATAATCGCCGCCAACACGACCGACCCGCCTGTTGGCGCCTCAACGTGCGCATCGGGCAACCATGTATGCACCGGCCACATTGGGACTTTGACCGCAAATGCCAACAAAAAGGCAAAGAATATCCAAGTTTGCGCTTCCAATGAGAGAGGCAAGTCATGCATGCCAAGTATTGAAAAATTGCCTTGCTTGATCCCCATATAAATCAGCGCAACCAACATGAATACGGAACCAAAGAAGGTGTAGAGAAAGAATTTTATCGTCGCATAGACGCGGTTTGGCCCACCCCAGATCCCGATGATCAGAAACATCGGGATAAGCATAGCTTCCCAGAATAGATAAAACAGAATGGCGTCTAACGCGGCGAATACGCCATTCATTAGCCCGGCCATTATCAAAAAGGACGCCATATAGAAGGCGGGCCTATCCTTGATCACTTCCCAGCCCGCGAGTATTACCAACACTGTGATAATATTGGTCAGGACAATCATGGGCATGGAAAAGCCGTCCACTCCCAACCAATACTCAATCCCCAACGACGGCAGCCACGCGATGCGCTCAACAAACTGCATCGCAGCCGTATTTCGGTCGAAATCCGTCCACAGCGGTACTGTCAGCGCCAAGGTCACCAAGGACACGACCAGAGCTGTCCACTTCGCTCGCTGTGGGTGTCGCTCCCCTGCGAAAAGTAACGTCATCAATGCACCGACAATCGGGACCCAGATTAATAAACTCAGTACTGGCATAGTGGTTTCCACGTATCAGTTATTGTTCATATCCAAATTGGTGGCTCAACCGAAGTAGAGCCAGCCAACAAACCCGAGCAAGCCAACCAACATAGCAAATGCATAATGGTACAAGTAGCCAGTTTGCATTGTCCGAAGCCAAGCGGAAATGCGCCCAACCAAGCGAGCGCTGCCATTGACCGCAACGCCATCGATCAGACCACGATCGCCAACGTTCCATAAAACGGTGCCTGTTGCCACGGCGCCATTGGCAAATACAGCCTGATTCACATCGTCAAAATAATATTTATTAACCAGAATTCGATAGATTGGTCCTAATGCGGCGGCAACTTTTGAGGGCAGTGTCGGAATGCGGATATAGGCGATGTAGGCCATTACGACACCTGCCAACGCGAGGTAGAATGGCGCTGTCTTCAGCGCATGCAGCGCCATTGCCACAGCACCGTGATAATGCCCCGACAACTCTGCGAGGACGTTATGCTCTTCCTTCACAAATATGGCGTCCTTGAAGAAATCACCAAACAACATCGGTTCAATATATAAGGCGCCGATAATGACCGACGGAATCGCCAACAGAACCAACGGCACCCAAACCACAGCTGGCGATTCGTGCAGATGTGCCTTGGTCTCAGCGTCCATGCGTTCTTTGCCATGGAAAACCAAAAATATCAGGCGGAAGCTATACAGTGCTGTGACAAATACACTCACGAGCACGGCGAAATAGGCGTAACCAGAACCCGGCAGGTTAGAATGATGGACAGCCTCAATGATCATATCTTTTGAATAAAAGCCCGAGAAGAAAGGGGTCCCGATCAAAGCCAGCGAGCCAATTAGACAGGTGACGTATGTGATGGGCATATATTTTTTCAGGTTTCCCATCTCCCGCATGTCCTGCTTATGGTGCATGCCAATGATGACGGAACCTGCCGCAAGGAAAAGTAGGGCTTTAAAGAAGGCGTGAGTCATTAAGTGGAATACACCGGCCGCATAGGCAGATGCCCCGAGTGCGGTGACCATATACCCAAGTTGGGAGAGTGTGGAATAAGCAATCACCCGTTTGATGTCGTTTTGCACCACGCCAAGGAAACCCATAAACAGCGCCGTCGTCGCACCAATGACGAGCACGACGCTAAGCGCCACTTCTGATTGCTCGAAAATGGGTGACATACGGCTCACCATAAAGACACCCGCTGTCACCATGGTGGCGGCATGAATCAAGGCCGAAATCGGCGTGGGGCCTTCCATGGAATCAGGCAGCCAGACATGCAAAGGAACCTGCGCTGACTTGCCCATCGCGCCAACAAACAAACAAATCGCGATACACGTCAAAACACTCCATTGCGCCTCTCCCCAAGGGTTGATTGTGGGCGCTTGCGCCGCGACTTCGGGAACACGCGCGAAAACATCGGCGTAATTCAACGAACCGAAATAGGCAAGTACGCCTGCGATGCCAAGTAAGAAACCGAAGTCGCCCACTCGGTTGACCAAGAATGCTTTGAGGTTTGCGTAAACGGCGGTCGGCTTTTTGAACCAGAAACCGATTAAAAGGTATGACACCAAACCAACGGCTTCCCAGCCAAAGAATAACTGCAAGAAGTTGTTGGCCATGACGAGCATCAGCATTGAAAAGGTAAAGAGCGAAATGTAACTGAAAAAGCGCTGATAACCCGGATCGTCGTGCATATAGCCGATGGTGTAGATATGAACCATCAACGAGACAAATGTCACCACCAACATCATCATTACGGTGAGCGAATCAATCAAAAAGCCCACCTGAAATTCTAACCCTCCAATCTGTGCCCACTTGTACACCGTGTAATTGATGGCATCCATACCATCAATGGTGATCACCTTGAACACATAGGCCGAAAGCACACACGAGATAGCCACGCCAAGAATTGTGGCCCAGTGGGCACCGGCTCGGCCAATTTGCTTGCCAAACAAACCTGCCAGAACAGAACCGGCCAACGGCGCCAAGACAATTGCCAAGAGAATATTTTCCATGACCATCAGCCCTTAAGATCGTCTAGTTCTTGTACGTCAATCGTGCTTCGGTTGCGATACAGCACAACCAGGATTGCCAATCCAATCGCCGCCTCAGCTGCCGCGACGGTGAGAATGAAAAACACAAACACCTGACCAGTGAGATCGCCTAAAAATCGTGAAAACGCAATAAAGTTTGTGTTGACTGCCAAAAGCATGAGTTCGACACACATCAACAAAGTGATAACGTTTTTACGATTGATGACGATGCCAGCGACCGAGATAGCGAACAAAATTGCGCCCACAAGCAAATAATCCGCCAAGGTAATCATTGTGCGTCCTCCTGCATTGACTCACGCTTCTCGGCTGGCATCCTGACGATCTTCAATCGTTCTTCTTTGCGCACCCGGACTTGTTCACCAACATCCTGAACTTTCCGCTGACGCACGCCTCGGAAACATAAGCTGATAGCCGCCACCATCGCCACGAGCAAAATGACTGCCGCAAGTTCGAAGGCGATAAAATATTGGGTATACAATACATCCCCCAAGGCCCGAACATTGGAGTAATTTTCAGGCACAGGCGCGACGGTCGTATTTTTGAAAAAGTCTGTGTGATAAAGTTGGTAGAGCGCCACCATAAAGAGAACAGCGCCAGCCACGCCAAATGGTAATGTTTTTGCAAACCCTTCCTTCATGGCCGCAAAATCGACGTCCAGCATCATCACGACGAAGAGGAAAAGGACCAATACAGCGCCGACATAGACCAAAACAAGGGACACTGCCAGGAACTCAGCTTGTGTCATTAGCCATAAAGCGGCCGCTGAGAAAAATGTGACGACCAGCGACAAAACTGCCTTTACCGAGTGGCGTAGCCCAATCACTGCCAATGCCGACAATATCAGCACTGACGCAAAGGCATAAAAGATAAGTTTTTCAACTGTCATTTTTTTGTTCCCGTTTGGTCGTTAGCGATAATCTTTTTGAGCTGCCTTGTCTTGCGCAATCTGCGCCTCGTATTTATCGCCAATGGCCAACAATTTGGCCTTAGTCATGATGTTTTCGCCACGATTTTCAAAGTGATAATCAAAAATCCTTGTCTCAACGATGGAGTCCACCGGACAGGACTCTTCGCAAAAGCCGCAAAAAATGCACTTAAAGAGATCGATTTCGTAGCGCGTAGTGCGACGCTGTCCATCGGTTTCACGAGGGGCGGACTCAATGGTGATCGCAAGCGCTGGGCAAACAGCTTCGCATAATTTGCAGGCGATACAACGCTCTTCCCCGTTAGGATAGCGGCGTAGCGCATGGAGCCCCCGAAATCTCGGAGACAAAGGCGTACGTTCGTCTGGATATTGAACGGTGATTTTCTTGGCAAACATGTATTTCCAGGTGAGCGCCAATCCCTTGCGGAGCTCCTGCAGGCTGAATGTATGCCAGAAATTGTGCAAAAAGCTCATTTGTTGCCCTCGCTATCAATTAAACCAGAATGCAGGCCATTGCAATTTTGCCATCACTGCAACGACAACGAGCCAAACCAAGGTGACCGGAATAAAAACTTTCCAGCCGAGACGCATGATTTGGTCATATCGGAAGCGCGGAAATGTCGCGCGAAACCACAAGTACATAAAGACAAACACACTGGCTTTGAGCAAAAGCCACACGATGCCAGGCACGTGCTCAGACAATGGCCCCAACACAGGAATACCCTGGAAAGGCGATAACCAGCCGCCAAAGAACATCAAGGATGTCAGGACCGAAAGTAAAATCATATTGGCGTATTCGGCCAAGAAGAAAACAGCAAACGTCATGCCTGAGTATTCAACATGGAAGCCAGCGACGATCTCTGATTCGCCTTCAGGCAAGTCGAATGGTGCGCGGTTTGTTTCTGCTACCGCAGAAATCCAGTACACCACGAGAAGTGGCAGTAGTGGCAGCCAATTCCACGTAAAGATATTGCCACTTTGTGCCATCACAATATCGGTGAGGTTTAAACTTTTGCTCATAAGCAACACACCGACCAAGGCAACGCCCATGGCAATCTCGTAGGATACGATTTGTGAGGCGCTTCGCAGTGAGCCAAGAAATGCATACTTTGAGTTAGAAGCCCAACCTGCGATGATGACGCCATAGACACCAATGGATGTCATGGCTAACAAAAACAACAGACCAACGTCGATGTCGGCCAAGACCATCCCAACGTCGAAGGGGATCACCGACCATGCGACCAGCGACGGACCAATGAAAAGTATTGGCGCAACGACAAATAACGCCTTGTTCGCACCGGTCGGAATTATCGTTTCCTTCATTAACAGTTTGACTGCGTCTGCGATCGGCTGAAGCCAGCCTCTCGGACCAACGCGATTTGGTCCAATGCGGAGCTGCATATATCCAATAATTTTTCGCTCTGCATAGGTGGTGTAGGCAACAGCCAACATCAATGGCGCGACGATCGCGACAATTTTAAGAACGATCCACAGCAGATCGATGAACATACTGGTCAAGTCCGACATTATTCAAGCCCCCTGCTGGCTTCACCGGCAGTTGTCATTTGCAGTGACTTCGCACGGCGAACAATCATATCTGTGTCATAAATTGACCACTCTTTTACGGTGTCAACCGTGCAATCAACCGACTCAAAGGTTGGCCAGGTTGACAGTTTCGGAATCGCCCGTTCGCCGAGTTCTGCCATAATCTCTTCAGTCGAGGTGTAGTCAAAACCTTCGAGCTCCATAAAGTTGCCAAGGACACGCAACACCTTCCACGCCGGTCGCGCCTCGCCAACGGGTGGAATCGCACCTTGGAAGGTTTGTCGTTGGCCACATGCGTTGTAGTACGTGCCCGATGTCTCCGCCCATGTACCGATTGGCAGCAGAACATCGGCATAATCACGCAACTCACCATTCGCAAAGGCACTTAACGCCACCACAAAATCAGCGTTTTTGAGCGCGGTCACAGCCTGCTCGCCAAATACACTGTCTCGTCCAGGCTCACAGCCAAGCAAAATAAACGCACGACATTGGTCAATAATTTGTTTGGCATTTTTGCCAATTGCCTGTTCGTTTCCGCTTATTGGCAATGCGCCAGCCACATGCGCGCCCACTGCGTTTGCGCCGTGCGATAGCACCCCCCATTGGGCACCGGAAAGGCTCGCAATCTCTTTCGCCATGGCCATCAAAGCCGCAAATGCAGGGTGCGACTGGGCAACGCCTCCCAAAATCACCGCACTGTTTTCGCCAGCTCTCAATGCATCGGCAATGCTTTGATGCTCTGCGGTTGGCGTCCCGGCCAACGCTGTGATCCATGGTTTATCAGACCCAAGGGCCATGGCAATGTTGGCAAGCTCTGCCAACCAATCTTTTGAACTCACAATGCGCTTACCGGCCAGTTTGAAGTTGAAAGGATAGTCTTCTTGGTTAAGCGCAAAGACCTGGCCATTGCGAGTCGCCTTTCTCAAGCGCAATGCCGCGATTGGCTGTTCCACGCGGATATTGCTGCCGACTAATAAAGTGGCATCAAGGCGTTCCAGCGTATCCACACCAAACTCAAGAGCAGGCGCATGGAGGCCCACGCTATCCAGTGAGAAGTCGGTCTGGTGTAGACGATGATCGATATTGTGTGAGCCCAAGGCCCGTACGAGTTTTTGCAACAAATACAATTCTTCGGTGGTGCTTGATGGCGACGCTAAGGCGCCCAATGCATCAGCACCATTGGCGGACAACACTTCGTTCAGTCGGCCAACAACTTTGGACAGCGCCGTATGCCAGTCCACTGTGGTCCAGGCGCCGTTTTCTTTGATCATTGGCGCTTGCAATCGGTGTGGACTGTGAATCGCTTCGTAAGAAAAACGATCGCGGTCTGATAGCCACACTTCATTGATTGACTCGTTTTCTGCCGGCACGACACGAATCACACGACCGCGACGCGTATGAATTTCAATATTGCTTCCTAGGCAGTCGTGCGCGGCGACACTTTTATGTGCATTGAGCTCCCAAGGCCTCGCCTGATACCGCGACGGTTTCGCCGTCAATGCGCCGACAGGGCACAGATCAATGATATTACCGGAGACTTCAGACTCGACAGACTTTTCGACAAAGGTGCCAATCTCCGAATATTCGCCACGCCCCAGCATCCCGAGCTCACGCATACCGGCGATTTCAGTGCCGAAGCGGACACAGCGTGTACAATGGATGCATCGAGTCAGCTCAGTTTCAATCAAAGGACCGATGTCCTTGTCGCGCACCACACGTTTGCGCTCGGTGTAACGCGAGACATCTTCGCCATAGCCAAGCGCCAAGTCCTGAAGTTCACATTCGCCACCCTGATCACAAATGGGACAGTCTAGCGGGTGATTGATCAGTAGAAATTCCATGACCGCCTTTTGTGCCGCACGCGCCAATGGCGACTTGGTTTTCACAATCATGCCGTCAGCAACGGGTGTGGCACACGCCGGCACCGGTTTTGGCACATTGGCCACCTCGACCAAGCACATCCGGCAATTGGCGGCAACGGACAATTTTTTGTGATAGCAAAAGCGCGGGATATATACGCCGTTCGCATCGGCCACTTCAATTATCATGGAACCCGCTTCGGCTTCGATTTTTTTGCCGTCAATTTCGATGTTCACCATCGCTTCTATCCCATTCCAATCAGGGGTCTCAGTGGTTGATACAACGCTAAAGACTAACTGTTGACCAAACTGCGACCGTGTTGAATGTAATATTCGAATTCATGTCTAAAATGCTTGAGCATGCCCTGAACCGGCATCGCCGCGGCATCACCGAGGGCGCAGATTGTCCGACCTCTAATGTTGCCAGCCACCCGGTCAAGGGCTTCCAGATCTTCCATACGCCCCTTGCCATCAAGGATCCGATGCAGCATGCGCGCTAGCCACCCGGTGCCTTCACGACACGGCGTGCACTGGCCACAAGATTCTTCATGATAGAACTCCGCCAATCGCGCCAACACGCGCACCATGCAAGTGGTTTCATCCATGACGATAACAGAGCCCGCGCCAAGCATTGAACCTGCTTTGGCGAGACTGTCGTAATCCATGGTGAGCTCCATCATAATGTCGGCAGGCAGAACGGGCGTGGAAGATCCACCAGGGATGACCGCTTTTAGTTTGCGCCCTTTCCAGACCCCACCGGCCATTGCCAGTAAGTCTTTAAATGGTGTGCCCAATGGGACTTCAAAGTTGCCGGGCTTTTCGACGTGGCCACTGACCGAGAAAATTTTTGTGCCACCGTTGTTCGGCTTGCCAAGCGAAAGGAACCAGTCGCCGCCTTTTTCCAGAATGACCGGAACAGACGCATAGGTTTCCGTGTTATTGATGGTTGTTGGTTTGCCGTACAAACCATAGTTGGCAGGAAATGGCGGCTTAAACCGCGGCTGACCCTTTTTGCCTTCGAGCGATTCGACAAGTGCAGTTTCTTCGCCGCAAATATAGGCACCGGCCCCGTAGTGGGTGTACAAATCAAAGTCAACGCCCGAACCTAGGATGTTTTTACCCAGCAGGCCTGCAGCATAGGCTTCTTTCAGTGCCGCTTCAAAACGGGCAATCGGCTCATAGAATTCGCCTCGAATATAGTTGTAGCCGACCGTCGCACCCATCACATAGCCACCAATGGCCATGCCTTCGATCACCTGATGCGGGTTATAGCGCAAAATGTCGCGGTCCTTGCACGTTCCCGGTTCGCCCTCATCGGAATTACACAATACATATTTCTGAACATCCGAATTTCTGGGCATGAAGCTCCACTTTAATCCGGTCGGGAATCCAGCCCCTCCACGTCCTCTTAAAGCAGATTTTTTCAGTTCTTCAATAATCTGTTCAGGCGGCGTTTTTTCTTTCAGAATGCGACGCCAAACCTGATAACCGCCCACACTTTCATAGGCCTTCAGCGACCACGGCTCTTCAAGACCTAAGGTTCGATAGCATACTTGTACAGACATGGCTAGTTCCTCATTGGGCCGGTTGCGCGAGCTTATCTATCAGAGCGTCTAGCTTTTCGGGCGTCATGTGTTCATGAAACTCATGATCGACTTCAAGCATCGGGGCCCCAACGCACGCCCCCTGACACTCAACCGCGCGCAACGTGAACTGTCCGTCGCTTGTGGTCTCGCCCGGCTTGATGCCTAAACGCTTTTCAATATGAGCGATCAAATCATCACTGCCACGCAGCATGCAGGAAATGTTTGTGCATACATTGATGACATGGCGACCTACCGGCTCCAAGTTATACATGGAATAAAACGTCGCCACTTCATACGCCGCTATGTGCGGGATTTCCAAGTAATCGGCCACGGCATCCATCAGTTCCGTAGTGAGATGACCACCATTCTGCCGCTGGGCAATCATCAAACCCGCCATCACCGCAGAACGCTTGCGATCTTCAGGATACTTCGCCACCCACTGATCGAGTTCGGCAACAGCATCAGAGCCGATCATTCGCTCGAGGTTTTGTTTCGCGTTCGTATTCATCAGCGGTCAATCTCCCCGAATACAATATCCATGGTGCCGATTAACGCCACAACATCAGCAAGCATATGACCCTTGGCCAGTTC
>RFGJ01000122.1 GCA_003696665.1 Gammaproteobacteria bacterium
CCTAGGTGGTTGTGGTGAAAAAAGCGCTTATTTTCGGTTGTCTGCTATTTGTCTTGTCGGCTTGTCAGTTTCGTTCAGAATCACCACAGCACTGGCGGCACTTGGCGATGGGCACCTGGGTGGACATCACCATCTATGACCAAACGCCTATCAATGAAATTTCACCTCGTCTGGCCAAGCTCCTTGATGACGCTCATCAGCGCTGGCACGCCTGGCACCCAAGCGAACTGTCTCGCATCAATGAAAGCTTTGCACAGGGCCGGTGCGTACAAGTTGCCCCAACCACCGCACAGCTCATTCGACTGGCGAAGCAGCTATGGCAAGCCAGTGATGGGTTGTTCGATGCCGGTATCGGCCAGCTACTCAAACTTTGGGGGTTTCAACGTGAGAATATGCTTGCCGCCTGGCAACCGCCAGAAGACAAAGAGATCAATGACTGGCTCGCCAGCCATCCAAGCATTCATGATGTTTATTTTGTCAACAACCGCCAGCTATGCAGTCGCAACCCAAAAGTGTCTCTCGACTTTGGCGGTTTCGGCAAAGGCTTCATTCTGCAATTGGTGAGCCAGAGTCTCTCGCACCTAGGCATTACCAATCATATGGTCAACGGTGGCGGTGACATTATTATTGCCGGGCAACCACCACATCGACCATGGCGTATTGCCATCCAAAATCCCTTTGCGAAAGAAAAAGTGCTGGCCACCATCGAACTTTCTGGAAAAAAATCTATCTTTACTTCTGGTACTTACGAAAGGCATTGGCAACATCAAGGCATCACTTATCACCATATTCTCGATCCAAGGACGGCGCGTCCAGCGCAAGGGACAGTGTCAGTGACAGTCATTGGTGACGACCCTGTATGGATGGATGCAGCGGCCACCGCCATCCTAATTGCCGGCCCCAAATGTGCCGCACGACTCGCTGACAAGATGCGAGTGCACGCATGGCTCGTCATCGACCACAAAGGCGTCGCTTATCTCAACACCGCAATGAAAAATTGGATAGAATGGGTGACACCACCACAATCGATCAAACTGATCAAGCAAAGCACGGCATGCACACGCTAAGTGATCCACAGATTGACGCCAAGGAGCGATTGGGTTTTACCCTTTTTGTCGCTATATGCTTCCATATTCTTATCATCTTCGGGATCACTTTTACCGTACCCTCAACTAAGACCGAGAAAAACCGCCAGATCAACGTAACTCTGGCGCGCAATGTGAGCGAAGAGGCGCCAGAACAATCGGATTTTATTGGGCAAGCCAATCAACTTGGTGGCGGCCAAAAAAAGATCAAGCAACCTGAACGGACACCGATTCGCGCCCCTTTTCCGGACCAGTCGGTTCGCCCGACCACTCAGCAACAAGAAACGGCAACACAGCAGCGCGGTGCCCGTGTGATACACCGCCAAAATTCAGGGTTCACCGTCTCAGACAAGATTGGAAGAAATGACACCACAGGCCGAACACAAAAAACAGATGCCGCGACACTTCGCGCCATGATGATGGCGAGCCTCGAAGCCGAACTTGGCGAAATGCGTCGTGCCGAATCAGACGCCCCGCGACGTCGGATTACCTCAGCGGCGGTCGCCAGAGCCGCCGAGGCTGCCTACATTCACGCCTGGCAAATGAAAATTGAGCGGATCGGCAATCAAAACTATCCAGCGGAAGCGAAAGCCCGCAATATGTATGGACAACTTACATTAAAGGTAGCCATCCGTGCCGACGGGTCTCTGGAACAAGTCCAAATCCTAGAGTCGTCTGGCTATCCCATTCTTGATCAAGCGGCGAAAAGAATTGTTCATCTGGCGGCGCCTTTTGCGCCGCTTCCGAAAGAAGTGCGCGAACAAACGGATATTTTGGAAATTGTCCGCATTTGGCGCTTTGAACCCGGTGATCGATTTTCATCACAGTGATCTTGTTTTTTGAAAGACAATCCCCATACTAAGCGATATGAAAGGTGAAACCAGCTTAAAGAATCACTTTCTTGTCGCCATGCCCGGCATGCTCGATCCAAACTTCGAGCATACGGTGGCACTTGTGTGTGAATACAATCAAGACGGCGCCATGGGCGTGGTCATCAATCGTCCATTGGACATCAATGTTTCTGAAATTCTTAAGCATCTTGAAATCCCACCCTCGGACACTTTCAAAGATCGGCCTGCGTTAGCTGGCGGTCCCGTGCATGAACATATTGGTTTCGTATTGCATCAGGGAGACATGCCTTTTGAGTCCAGCTTGCCGATCGGCGAGCACCTTTATTTGACATCATCGAAAGATGCATTGGCTGCTTTGGCAAAAGGCGAGACGCAAGACCACGCCAATCTCATTCTAGGCTATGCCGGTTGGACATCCGGCCAACTTGAACGTGAACTTGAAGAAAATGCTTGGCTCGTCTTGCCGGCCACGCCAGAAATCATTTTTGAAGTCCCGGTTCACAAGCGCTGGGAAATGGCCATTCGCTCGCTTGGCATCGATCCCGCGCACCTATCCCCCGATATTGGCCGTGCCTGAAGTCAGTACCGTCATCGCTTTCGACTTTGGACTCCGGCGCATTGGCGTTGCCGTGGGCAATCATATCACCCGTAGCGCAGAACCGCTGGCGCACCTGATGGCGCGCGACGGCATTCCAAACTGGGAGGAAGTTGGACAACTGATTCACACCTGGCGTCCCGACCTACTCGTTGTTGGCGAGCCGCTCAATATGGACGGTAGTGAACAACCTCTCACGCTTCGAGCGCGTAAATTTGCCAATCGGTTGCATGGACGATTCGGGCTACCGGTGGCATTACAGGACGAGCGCCTCAGCACTCGCGATGCACACTGGCAATGGCGGAGTCACTATCCAGACAAGCGGCTGGACAAGGGCAAGTTGGACTCGATTGCCGCGTGTCTCATTCTCGAAAGCTGGTGGCAGACGCAATCATGACTCATCGGTTATCGATCACCCAAGCTGAGACCTTGGCACACGGTTGGACACAATTTGTCTGGACAGGTTTAAATTTACCCAGTGGGCATTGGTGGCTGGCACACACCGACACCGGCCCGATATTTTTGCTGTGGCCGGTGACATCAGGCTGGCTGTGCTGTTCCCCAAAAACCGAAAGGCGCCTTCACGGCCAACAGGCTCAGCTGTCTGGCCGTAAAATGCCGTCCCCGACATCAGTGGCCACAGCAATACTGGCGAGTGGCGCGGATATTTTGGCTGCATTGGCGTTGATCGCCTATTGGCGCGCACAACCCGAAACCGGGCCAATGATGGTTATCGGCGAATGGTCTCAAAATCTGCCCTTCCAACTGCAACCGTCAAGGTTTCTGATGCCAAATCTGCCCTCCGAAGTCACAGCTTCCATCGGGCTCTTAGAAGACTGGTCAATCCCCGCTCGCTTTTGTGCCAACACCTGGGTGCCTGGGACTTATGAAGGCAGCCTAAAGGCGCTGGTGTCCCGACTTTCGCCACAGTGGCGAACTGTCAGCGCACAGTGGCCGCCCAAGGTGTCTCGTTAGCTGCGCCCCTCGATGGATAACCCACCGAGCGACTCACCCAAACTGGACTTGCCAGATTCATCCAACTTAATCATTAGGCGCAAGTCGTTCGGCGAATCGGCATGGGCGATGGCGTCTTCATAGGTAATTTCTCCCGCCTTGTACAATCGGAACAAGGCTTGATCGAAGGTCTGCATGCCATGCTCATTGGATTTTGCCATCAGGTCCTTCAGCAGATGCAACTCACCTTTTCGAATGTGATCGGACATCAACGGCGTATTTATCAAAATTTCGACCGCCGGGCGCCTGCCCTTACCATCGGGCGTCGGGATCAGTTGCTGGCCAACAATGGCTTTCAAATTCAGCGACAGATCGAGCAATAGCTGCTGGCGTCGATCAGAAGGAAAGAAATGGATGATGCGATCGAGCGCTTGGTTGGCGTTATTGGCATGCAGAGTACACAAGCATAGGTGGCCCGTTTCAGCGAACGCCACGGCATATTCCATCGTTTCACGCGTTCGCACCTCGCCGATCATGATGACATCTGGCGCCTGGCGTAAGGTGTTCTTAAGCGCCACTTCAAAAGACTCCGTATCAATACCCACTTCACGCTGAGTCACGATACATTTCTTGTGCTGATGAATAAATTCAATGGGATCTTCAATACTGATGATGTGACCACTTGAGTGTGCGTTGCGATAACCGATCATGGCGGCAAGCGATGATGACTTCCCTGAGCCCGTCGCGCCAACAAATATCACCAAACCGCGTTTCACCATGGCCAGATCACGCAATACTGGCGGCAAATGGAGTTCCTCAAAGGTCGGGATATGTGTCTCGATCCGACGCAACACCATGCCCACCTGGTTTCTTTGCTGAAACGCTGACACGCGAAAACGGCCAATACTGGACGCGCTGATGGCGAAATTACATTCATGGGTGCGGGCAAAATCTCGGCGCTGTTCTTCATTCATGATCGATAGCACCACTTCCCTTGCTTTTTCCGGCGACAGAGCACGTTGCCCCACCGCCAACACTCGTCCATTGATTTTGAGACTTGGTGGCACGCCAGCAGTGATAAACAGATCTGAGGCCTTTTTATTGACCATCAGTTTTAACAGCCCTTCAAAATCCATCACTTGCCTCCTCTTGCCGTCCGATCAGTTGTCAGGAACTAGAACAAATCTTTATTTTGCGCCTTTTCTCGTGCCGCCTGACGGGAGATGACGCCTCGCTGCACCAGATCTTTGAGGCACTGATCCAACGTCTGCATGCCAACCCCGATACCCGTTTGGATGGCGGAGTACATCTGCGCCACTTTGTCCTCGCGAATCAGGTTACGAATCGCCGGTGTCCCAATCATGATTTCGTGCGCTGCCACACGCCCGCCGCCATTTTTCTTAATCAAGGTCTGGGCGATGACCGCCTGCAATGATTCAGAAAGCATGGAACGAACCATGTCTTTCTCAGCCGCTGGAAAAACATCGATAATCCGGTCAATGGTTTTTGCCGCCGATGTGGTATGCAAGGTGCCGAA
>RFGJ01000123.1 GCA_003696665.1 Gammaproteobacteria bacterium
AACGCCAACTACAACGCCACCTGGGGCACCGGTGATCACGGCAACGGCGTGATCACCATGAACGGTCCGAGCCCGAGCACCGGCGCCGGCTACAACCAGGCCAACTGGGGCTGCGACAACGCCTGCCACGGCGGCGCCGCCAGCAACCACAAGCTGGCCGATTCCAAGTGGAACGTCGGCTTCGGCGACTTCGGCGCCGGCAGCTGCGATGTCTGCCACGGCCCGGGCGGCAGCGGCCCGACCGTGGTCTGGCCGAGCGGTAACTCCGGCTTTACCGGGGAGTCCTACGGCGCGCATCTCAAGGCCTCAACCAGCGACACCTTTAGCGCCAGCACCGACTGGGCGACCCAGTGCAAGAAGTGCCATGGGTTCCATACAGGAGAAATGAGCAATCCGAATCTGATTGCTAACAACAGTACTGTGGGGATCAACTACACCTCCCACGGTGGTATTTATCTTGGTGGTACCGCGACTACTGCGACGACTGAGGCGGAGATATGCTGGGGCTGCCACGATGCCAATGGTGTGAGTGAGTGGGGAACCAATACCGACACCAATGGTGCCGAGCCGAATTATGACTTTGGCACAATTTACAGTGATGCTGCTGCAACAAAGCCGACCTCGAACTGGGTAGGCGCCTATTGGAAGTCGGCCACGCCGATATTCGGATACAAGACGGGGCAGATCCAGTCCACCCATGCAGCGTCGAATAACACCGGAGCGCAATCGGGTGTCGATACTGTTGCGTCTATCCGCTGCAGTTATTGTCACGATGTCCACAACACCTTCGGTCCGGATGGGAAACCCTATCTGCGTGGCACCTGGATGGGCAACCCTTATCCCGAAGACGGTGCCCCCCAGAGCAGTTCCTCTTATACCAGCAGCACCAGCTACCGTTTTGGTGCTGTGCCGCGTGGTAATAGTGGTACCCCGCCTCGGGCTACCGGTGGCTATTACATTGACCAGAACCGAACTACTTCTGGGAGTTATCTAAACCTTACGACCTGGTCACTAGCCAACAACGCTGGTCTCTGTACCTTGTGCCATGGAACCAATGTCGATGATATGAACTATTACGGAACAGCCAGTACGGACTGGGTTGGGACCAATGGTCACAGTAACGCGGTGATCGGCGGGACGGGAAAATATAAGGCCAATATCTTCGATCTGCGGGGTGGGACCCGAGGCAACAGTACAAACCCAGCGATGGCATTCCAGGGGGCTAAAGAGCCAGGAGACAGCGGCAGTTATGGTTTCCGAAATGGTGAAAAGAACTCAGATAACTGGGCGCCGCTCCTTTATGGTGCTCCTGGAGAGTTGAAACGATACAATTATTACAGCTGGGGTGCGACGGTTGATTCAAACACTATCGACACCCAGTATCACAAGTTCCCCTGTTCCAAGTGCCACAATCCGCATGCCTCGCGCTTGCCGCGGTTGATGATTACCAACTGTCTCGACACCAAACACAATACCTGGGATGACAACCAGGGGACCAGGAATTCGAGCCAGTATGGGTCCAATAACCGAAACAGGCATAAGTCAAATCTTACCAGCGCCCAGAACTGCCACCGGGTAGGCGACCCAAGCGAGTCGGGTACCGGGGCGGGTTGGAACAATGTCACTCCTTGGTAAGTAGAAAGGACAGACCATGAAACGCTACAGCAAACCGAAAGTGGTAGGGAGCGGCAGCGTCCATCCCTGCTGAGATGAAATAAGGAAATGAAGAAGGACAGAGGGCCGGGTCTTCCAACCCGGCCCTCGTGTTTGCTGGCCAAATGTAACTGTCGGCGTGCAGGTGTTAGGGGCAGGACTAAAGTCCGAGCGAGGCGGCTTCGACCTGTTCGAGCTGCTCCTTGATGCTTTTGAGAAATCCCACCGCCTGCCTGCCGTCGATGAGCCGATGATCGTAGCTCAGGGCCAGATACATCATCGGGCGGATGACAATGGCATCATCCACGACCACGGCGCGTTTCTGG
>RFGJ01000124.1 GCA_003696665.1 Gammaproteobacteria bacterium
CGGCGCAGGCGCAAAGAAAAAGCTCCTGAGCCGAAGGTTGAGGTCAAACCCCAGGAGGACAAGCCGGCTGCGGAGCAGCTGGCCGAAAAGACTGCCGCGACAGTGGCCGACCAGTCACAGCCGGTTGTCAGCTCTGAAAAGGACAAGGTGGCGGCCGAAAAGACTGCCGCGGCGGCCGAAAAGCAACCTGAACCTGTCGTCGCCCCTGAAGAGCCCCGGGATGAAACCGGCGCCACCGAAAAGGCCGCATCCGCCGCTCCCCCTGCTGCGGAAGATGCCGAGCCTGCGCCGGTTGAAGAGGTGGAGGCACCGGCTGAGCCGGTGGCCGAAAAAGCCGTTCAAAAGGCCGATACCGAACCTGCTCCCGAGAAACCGCAGCGGGCGACGGCGAACCGGGCCAAGATTCTCGGGCGGGTGGAATTGCCCCAGACGACCGAGGCCCGCCCCGCGCGGGAGGCCAGACCGGCAGCCGGTCGTGGCAAACCGCGTCCCCAGCGCACCGTTGTAACGCCCATGCCCGCACCGGCTCCGGCCGAAGTCCCCGGCAAGGAAGGGCGCAACAAAAAGAAGAAAAAGGGCAAAGGCGGCGGTTTTGAGGAGCGCCGGGGGGCGCCTCGCAGCCGCAGGGCGCGGATGGAGGTTTTTGAGCCTGAGCGTGGCGAGCGTTACCGCAAGGTCAAAAAGGCCTCCAAGCAGCAGAAAAAAACCGAAATCACCGTCTCCAAGGCCATCAAGCGAAAAATCCGCATCGCCGACTCCATCACGGTTGGTGAACTGGCCAAGCGCATGGGGGTCAAGGCCAACGACCTGATCCGTGAGCTGATGGGGATGGGGCATATGGTCACCATCAATCATCCCCTTGACTTTGAAACCGCGGAAATTCTGGCGGCCGAATTCAACTACGAAGTTGAAAACATCGGTTTTGACGAGGACGCCATCCTGCAGGTTGAAGAGACGGGTGAAAAAAGTGAAGACCGCCCCGAAGACCTGGTCGAACGTCCCCCTGTCGTCAC
>RFGJ01000125.1 GCA_003696665.1 Gammaproteobacteria bacterium
CTGGCTCCGCAATCACAATGTACAAAAAGTGTGAAGAAAAATACAAAGACGATCCTGTTGCGTTGGCCGCCAACCAATTGGCCGTGGCGCGATTGCTGGCTGAAGCGGATCTTCTTTCAGATACCGAACGATTTTTGCGCCGCACTAAACATACCTTGCTCCGAGTTCGTGAAAAGATCGCGGAGCACGATTTAAAATACATGCGCGATATGTTAGATAAACTTGGGGCATACGATACGCTGGCGGAACGAATTGAAGACATCAAGACCTTGCTCCAGCAAATTGAGGAAAATAATCAAACTCTCTCAACGCGCTCCTCAATTTCTCAAATCAAGGCGGTAGAAAAAAGCTTAGAAGGTGACAAGCTTGCCGATATCAATCCAAGCGACGCTTTGGAGAAATATTCGGAAGCCTTTTGGCTCGATCCAAATAATGAAGAATATAAGATGAAAGCCATCAGCACCATACTCCATTCGCCTACACTACGAAGCGACCCCGTCTACCGAGCCATGGCCAAAGATATTCTAAGAATCACACGACCGGACCGATTGACTCCAATGCAAAAAGCTGAGTATGAGAGGTTTAGCAATGCACTCAAAAACTGAAGAAAAAGAGATCTTCCCACTGTTCATTGCGTCGACCGTACATGACATTAAGAATGCGTTAAGCGGTGTTCTGGGGGAACTTGAAAACTTTACCGAACGTATGGACAACGACAATGAAGAAGATCGGCACATGGTGGCTGTTTTGCAGTATGAGGCCGCACGAATCAATGTCTCACTCATGCAACTCTTGACGCTCTACAAAATGGACAATGAAAATCTTGGCATCACAGTCATGCCAACCGATGTTTTCGAGCTTGCTGAAGACACTATCGCCGGATTCCAAAATATAGCTCGGCTCAAACAGTTAAGTATTCTAAACCAGACTCCTGAAGAACTCGTATGGAATTGCGATTCGTCACTGATAGAAATCTGTTTGACCAATATTATTGGTAACAGCGTGCGTTACTGTGACCAAAAGGTCGCGGTGGATGCCCAGACAGTCGAAAATGCTGGACACTCATATCTGTGTCTTGCTATCGAAGATGACGGTCGAGGTTATCCGCAAGCGATGATCGAAAACAGTGCGCAGTACATCAGGCGAATTTCATCGCGCACGGGTTCGACCGGGCTGGGATTATATTTTGCAGACACTGTCGCCCGCCTACATCAGAATAACCAGCACCGAGGCTTCATTCGATTATCGAACGAGGCATCGCTCGGAGGAGGCCGATTTGAGATTTGGTTGCCGTAATTTTGTTTTTCTTTTCGCATCACAATGAGTAAACTGAAGCCAGAAGAATTCAACAGTATAACGCCATGAATCTCACTGTTATTATCCTTAGTGGCATTACCATCCTCATCATCAGCCTCTTAGTGTCGGGCTATCTGCAAAAGCGTGCTCAAATTTTGGCTGAAAAACGACAAAAAGCCACCACCCATTTTTATCAGGGCCTAAATACAGCTAAGGTGCTTGACCTGCTGCGGGGCGTCGTGGTGCCAAGCGACATCATGAAGTATTTGTTCAACTTAGTTGAAACGCACTACAAGAAAGCCAAAGAATTTTGGCCGCAATACCCAAACATTGATGCCGAAATTGACAAAATTGTGCTTAGGAAGGAAAGCTATAAACCGTCCCAAAAGCCAAAGAATCCAGTCCCGTCCGATGAACAGAAGATTGTCGCCATCAGCAATCGTTTGAGAAAACTCGACAAGCACCTACGCCAGCTGGCCCAATCAGCTTATCTGCCAGATGAACAGTACCGTGCCTGGCACGCATGGCTGGTGCGCGAGGTTGCTAGGATTGAAATTGATGGTGCCATTAAACTCGCGGAACGTGCGTTGGAGAAACAGGCCGTTGCGACGTGTAAAACCCACCTTGGTTTCTTGGCGGAACGTGTCGCCGCCTATGAAAAACTCGGTGATGACTTTATTGCTGAACGAAGAAAACACCTCGACGACATCACTCACCGCCTCGAGCAACTCATCAAGGAAATCGAGGCCAAACAGAAAGAGGAAGTCTCCCCCACCAACGAAGAAGACGATCCTCTGTTTGGCACGAAGAAGAAATGGTAACGTGACTAGCCAGTTTTGTTATTTTCCAAATACAGGGTTCTTGTGGGGAATGCGACATCCGCGCCATGCGCATGAATAATATCAAGAATATCAAGGAGGACGCGTTCCTTCACCTTATGGTAGGTCACCCAATCCGTCGTCTTCGTGAAGCAGTAGATAAAAAAGTCCAACGAACTCTCGGAGAAGCGATTGAAGTTCACAATGATCGTTTGCGTTGTATCCAAGTCCTCATGCTGAGCTAAGTAGTCCTTCACGGCAGTCACGATCGCCCTGACTTGACGGGCATCTTGATAACGAAGCCCAATCGTTTCATAAATCCTTCTGTGCGTCATGCGCGATGGGTTCTCGACAGCAATCTGCGAGAAAGTGGCGTTCGGCACATACAAAGGCCGCTTATCAAACGTGCGTATACGAGTATGTCGCCAACCAATATATTCGACCGTGCCCTCAATTTGCCTATCCGGCGAACGAATCCAGTCGCCCACCTGAAAAGGGCGATCAAGGTAGACCGTTAAGCCGCCAAAGAAATTGGCCAGCAGATCCTTCGCCGCCATACCAACGGCCAAACCACCAAGTCCACCGAACGCGAGCACAGCAGATACATTAATATTAAAACTCTGCAACAGCATGATGCCTGCTGTGATGAGCACAGTGGCACGGAGCAGCTTACCAATTGCGTGCGCTGTGGTCGCGTCGATGCGGCTGTCTGGGCCACGCTCACTCGCCGACAACCAGTGATTTTCCAGTCCCTGAACAATTCTAATGGCAAACCAAGCGATAAGCACCACCACGGTGGCGTCACGTAAATGTCCAAACGTGCTTAGCCAATGCGGCGCCAAATCCCCTCGCACAATTGTGACGGCCACAGAGATGCCAACAAGCCATATGCCCCACGCGACCGGATCCCCTAACGCTTTCCAAAGGATATCATCCCATTTGTTCTGACTTTTTGTGACCCCAAGCCCGATACGTCTGTGCAGACGTCGCCAAATAAAAACGACGCTCGCTGTCAACAGCAGCACAAGGAACAATCGGATACTCCATCCCCAGTAGCCTGTTGGGTTGAATAGAAATTCCTGAAGTGTCATCCAGTTCATAGTAGCTTCCTGTTTTGCTATATTCTTTTAGTTTTGTTCACAACTTCTCAATAGTGCGCGTGTGGCTTGATAACGGCGATCAGTCTGTAGCATTTCCCAAGTCATAGAGCGTCGTGCACGAAG
>RFGJ01000126.1 GCA_003696665.1 Gammaproteobacteria bacterium
GTGGTAAATACCGCCTCCGTCGGGGTGTAGCGCAGCCTGGTAGCGCACCTGCCTTGGGAGCAGGGGGTCGCTGGTTCGAATCCAGTCGCCCCGACCATTAAAAACAGCCACTTAGACAATATGTCGAGTGGCTGTTTTTAGTTTCTGGGGCTACTTTTGTGGCTACTGAACGCTGTGCTGAGAGGGTTCATTCCATGGCCACAATCCTCGTGGTGCATCAGCACGATCGGTCCTCCGTTTTTCCGCTGTCAGGTCATAGCTTCGTGTGACGGTCCCGCTCGGAGGGGGATAGGGCGGCCAACAGTGCTTAGGCACTTGTAAGGGGCTCATGTTCCCCTCGTTGAGATGTCGATGGTGACAACAAGGCAGACTCACCATGTTTCGCTTAGTGAAAAACTGTCCATGCCTTGTCTGGCTCCTGGTTGGATGAACATCAATCCAATTTGACACCCGCTGCTGCACAGACCCGGCGAATCATCAGCTTGCCCGTCTCGTCGGCCTGGCGGTAAGCGGCGACAAGCAGGCGCTCGTCCTCGCTCAAGCTGCTTTTGCTGCCGCCAAGAACCAGGTCATCCAGAGATACGAAGATCCCGTGTTCAGCTGCGACTTCAACCAATGTCGCAAGTTCGCTGGCGGTAAAGTCAGATTCGCCATGTTCCTTGCGACTGATGGTGGTGTAGCTCATCCCCAGCCTTTCCCCCATCTCATGCAGCGTCAACCCCAGCTCCTGCCTGAGCTTCCGGATACGCTTGGCGGTCTTTGTCATTGTGACCACTCCCTTCTTATGAGTGAATATTTGAATGTTACGCATTTTAAGTAAAAATGATAAGAAAAAAATTAAAACAAAAAGAGATGTTTAAAGATGAGTCAAAAAAAATAATCACGAAATTGTGGCATTCAAGGGTGGGGTAGTAAATTGGTTGATTGCAGGCGTTAATGTTGTTATAAAAGATGTAAAGTAAAGGGAAAGATGTTTTCTATAAAGTATCTAGTGCAAGAACTTAGTTATGCGGTTTGAGATAGTTCTTGCGAACTTCCCTGA
>RFGJ01000127.1 GCA_003696665.1 Gammaproteobacteria bacterium
GTTGCGGGGGTGGATTGGGGAGAAGCGCGAGGCGGAGCGGACCCGGCGGCGGTTGGAGGAGAAAGCGGCTGAGTGGGAAAGGCTGGAGCGAGTTGGCGGGCTCTTGGACGAATACGAGCTTCATGAGGCTCAGGTTTGGCTAGATGGACCGGATGCTGCGGAATTGGGGATCAGCGATCAATCGGCGAATTTAGTAGATGCCAGCAAAGAAGCAATTGAACAACGCAAAGCAGAAGAGAGAGCGGCGCAGCAACGAGAATTGGAGCAGCAGCGGACACTGACCCAGGAGCAGCATCAACGTGCCGAGGAGCAGGCTCTTGCGGCACGACAGTTGCGTCGGCGTGCTGTTCTCCTTACTGTTGCTCTTGTTGCTACTGTTTTTTTTACTTTTGCCACCGCTTTATTCTATTTCCAGGCAGAACGTGCTCGGACTGATGCGGAAACAAGCCTGGCACTTTCCACTTCACGACAACTAGCAGCACAAGCAATCAACCAATTAGGTGTTGATCCCGAATTGAGCATTCTATTGGCGAAAGAGGCACTTGAGTTTCGGGTCACCACAGAAGCTCTTAATGCATTACATCAAGCTCTTCAGATATCGCGCATACGCACAACAATTTCTATCACCGACCCCGCCTCAGATATTACCTTTGATACGCCAAGAGACCAACTTCTTCTCGGTACGAAAGGTGGCCAAATAGCAGTCTGGGATTTGAACGAAGGCAAGCAGGTTCGTTCTGTATTCCCTGACGACAGTACAGAAATTACGGTGATTCGAGAGCCTGACGAGGGTGGATTAGTTGCTGTAGCAACTGAAAGTGGAATGATTCACCTGTTCTCGTGGACAAAAGAAAGATTGTTCAACCAGCAAGCATCTTTCATCGCACACAATGCCCCTATCTCTGGCTTGGATGTTTCCTCTCAAGGAAAAGAGATACTTGTTGCAACAACGGGTTTCGATGGTTTGGCTAAACTGTTTAAAGTTTCCATTGATGGTCAAGTCAGTGAACGTGTACTTCTTCAAAGTTCTATAGCTGTATTCAATTCAATAGCATTTGACCCAATGGCCGAACGCGTGATAGTGGGTAGTGATGACTACACAGCGCGTATTGTTAATTTAACATCTGGTGATGTCTTGACACTACAGGCACATCGGGGACCGGTCTATGGGGTCGATTTTAGTCCCAACGGAAAGCTTGTTGCGACAGCGGGATGGGATGCAACTATCCGTATATGGGATTCTCAGACAGGCAAATTGACAAATATACTTGATGGCCGCAGTGGCGAAATATATGACGTAGAATTTAGCCTAGACAACACCATATTGGCTTCAGCAGGACAGGATCGAAAAGTACATGTATGGAATATAGCCACAGGGCGTGAGAAACAAACGTTAGCAGGTCACAAAGCCGCTGTACGGCATATAGCTTGGATTGCTGATGGCACAACACTGGCCAGCGTTTCAGATGATGATACGGTTAGGGTGTGGAATGTGGGGCCCAATGGTGAATTTCCACCGCTGGAAGGTCACAGTGCGGGCGTCAATAGCGTGAATTTCAATCCGAACGGTGATCTGCTTGCGACGGCCAGCAATGATGGAACAGCTCGATTATGGCACTTCACAAATGGTAAATTCATTCCTACGTTGTTTGTTGCGAAGTATTCAGGTGAAGTCGGAAAAGCAATTTTCAATCCTGAGGGCACAGAGCTTGTCACTATCGGTCCTGGACAAGTGACTGGCATCTGGCACATAGACTCATCAGTGCTCCGCAAGACTTTTGCGGGTGATCTGGAGTGGACCAGGGCTGTCGCCTATAACTCCACAAGAGAACAGATCGTAACGGCTGGTGCGACAAGTCTAGCTGTCTGGAATGTAGAAACGGGTGAATTGGTGAAGACATTTCCCTATGAACCTGGTGTATCTAGTGTAGCCATTGCTCCGGCAGGCGATATTCTAGCAGCGGGCTATGTTGATGGCAGTGTGCGTGCATGGGATATGCCCTATGTGCCTATAATAGATGAGACACTTGGAGGGAAGAAATTAGTGTAGCATTCCACCCGACAAGGAGTCGAACATGCCCAGCCGAACCACCACCATCCACAATGGGAACCGCCGAACCATGATGACCGAGCCAGATCCCCAAGTTGTGCCCAAGGCCAAACGGCGCACCTTCAGCAGGGAATACAAGCTGCGCATCCTGGCCGAAGCGGACGCCTGCAGCGAGCGGGGCGAACTGGGCGCCCTGCTGCGGCGGGAGGGGCTCTACTCCTCCCACCTGGCCACCTGGCGCAAGCAGCGAGCCCGGGGCGAATTGGCCCAGAAGCGAGGGCGTAGACCAGACGCTCAAGCCACCGAACTCGCCCGTCTGCAAGCGGAGAACCAGCAACTGCGCCAGGCCCTGGAACGGGCCCAGCACATCATCGATGTGCAAAAAAAGTTAGCGCAACTGCTTGGGACGCTGCCCGATGCGACCCCGAAGTGAGGGCTGTCATGCTCCAGTTGACAGAAGAACTGGCCCAACACACCGACGTGACCACGGCCTGCCAGGCCCTCAACGTGCCCAGGAGCACCCTCTATCGGGCGCGCAAGTCCGAGACAGGGGCTCCAGACGAGGCGCAAGCTCGCCCCAAGCCGGCCCGCAGCCTCTCCGAGGCGGAAAAAGCCCAGGTGCGGGACCTGCTCAACAGTCCACGCTTCCAGGACCAAAGTCCCCGGGAGGTCTACGCCACCCTGCTGGACGAAGGGGTGTATCTCTGTCACTGGCGCACTATGTACCGGGTCCTGGACGAGCACCAGGAGGTGCGAGAACGGCGCAACCTCCTGCGTCATCCAACTTATATCAAGCCCGAACTGCTGGCCACCGCCCCCAATCAGCTCTGGAGCTGGGATATCACCCGCCTTCGAGGACCGTTGACCTGGACCTACTACTATCTCTACGTCATGTTGGACGTGTTCAGCCGCTACGCAGTGAGCTGGCTGCTGGCCAAGGAGGAGAGCGCTGCCCTGGGGCAACAACTTGTGGCTGCTGCTTACGCCAAACAGCACATTCAGCCTGGACAGCTCATCATCCATGCTGATCGGGGCGCCCCCATGACCGCCAAGTCCATGGCCCAACTCATGAATGACCTAGGCGTCACCAAGAGCCACAGCCGGCCCCACGTCTCAGATGACAACCCCTACTCGGAGGCCCAATTTCGCACTCTGAAGTACCGTCACAACTATCCGGACCGTTTCGGCTCTTTGGAAGAAGCCCGGAGGTGGTGTGAAAGGTTCTTCACCTGGTACAACCAGGAGCACCATCACAATGGGCTGTCTCTGCTCACCCCGGCGGACGTGCACTATGGCCGGGCTGAAGAGATGCTCGCCCAACGTCAGATGGTCGTACAGCAGGCATACGACCGGCACCCGGAGCGTTTCGTCAACGGGCCGCCCACCGTGCCGCAACTGCCCGCTGCCGTGTGGATCAATCCGCCTACCCCGGCATCGTCTGGCCCTGAGGGGTGAAACGACGAGAAAGGAGCACTTTTGGACGAACCGCGTCTCTTCTATATACTGTGCCCGCCGATGCAGAGGATAGGGCCATGCTGGAGAGCAACCCGAGCGCTGCATCGGGGGACGGTGTAGCCCTCTGGGTGGGGAACTTCCTCACCCAGAGCGGCCCCGCCAAGGGGCTACATTGTCCCCGAAAGCGATAAACTCAAACGTGCCGACCCGTTATCTCTCACGTCGCGATGTCATCGAACAATCGCCTTTGCTACACTAAATTCAGCCACCAATCTGTCTCAACGTTCTTGACACATACCGCGGCGTAGCCGCTGTCCGCTGCAGCCGATGTTGGGCGGCATTGTGCGTAAATATCAGTACGCCCAAGCTCTTTGGGTAAATATTTCAATTTCTTCAGGTTTTATAACTTCTTCAACTTCAGCGATTGGTTTCACAACAATTTTTGATGTATCCAAGGCTGTCATAAGGTCTTTGCTCGCGATCCAGTCGTTCTTCCATAATTCTACGGATTCGCCATTCACAATTTGACAAATTGGCTCGTCGCTGTCAAAGGGGATACCTAGGGGTTGTATAACTCGCTGAAGCCATAGTTCAAGATAACCATTATGTGGTACACGTTTCATTTTATCGCGCACTTTCCCCCACAAACGGGGTTTTTCTTCTTCTGAGGCCAATGATATCAAATGGCTCAAAATCCCAGCAATTGCAGGAAATGTTGATGGAGACACAAAGCCAATATCTGTGGCTATGGCAATCTGCACTTCAAGGTCATCTGGTTTTTCAGTCTGGGCAGCAATTTTGCGGTGAAATTCGCTTACTAAACGTCGGAGAGCACCACTATTGGGAAAACGCCGGCCAAAAGAATGAAGCCTAAGAAGTTGCTTCTGTACTGTCTTCGCATTAGCATCACCTAAATCCTGCAAATCTATGCCTGCTAACTTGTCTTGCTTGATAGAACCTTCTACAACGTTCCTGCTCAAGAGTGTTTTGGACACTCCCAAATTCATGCCAACCAACATTAGTTTCTGACTCACAACCTTCAGGATTTCTTCAACTCGGTCATCGCTATTGGCAAATATCCTGTAATCATCTCTATATCGAAGAATACGAAAGTCCGTTGAGCCACCTAATTCCATGTTAATCTGTTCATCTACAAAGCCAAGAACCAACTCCGCGATAAAATCCATCAGCACTGAGCCTTGTGAAATGCCATTCGTTTGCCCATACCTGCCTGCTTGTATGTGAGCATCGATTCTGTTTCCTAACAAAGACTTGTCTCTTTTTCTTTCTTTCGATTCTCTGATACCGTGTATTGCCCAAGGAATACTATGTGTATAGAGCGAGCCATAGCAGTTCACTACATCAGTGTGGAGAATATGACTAAACTCCAGCGAATAGACTAAGGATCGTTGCTCAACATTAACCCACCAGCTTCTTATCTGCGCTGCCACATCTTTCTCGTCACTATCAGCCACAACAGGTATACTACAGCATTCTACAATTCCGTTTTCAAAATCGGAAAATCTTTTCTGTAAGGTAGCCCAGTTATCGGCATCGCATATTAGATTTACCAATGACACATAAATTGCCGGATGAATCAGCTCTAAAGGTCGCCAAGCAAATCTCCCATCTTTGTTTGCTAGAAGACCGTAATTCACCCCTAACAAATCATTTGGATTCGATGACTTAAAACCATTGAAACCGTCCGAACCTAAAATGCTGGCAACCTCCGTCAAAATCGGCTCGAAACTAATGTAGGGAGGTACATCGCTATTAAAGTAGCTACTCCCCTTTAGAAAATATGCCCGTGCTTCTTCGCATGAGAGATCGATAACTTTTCTCATAATGCCTGCCAACCCTTCACTTCTCATCTTACTGCTACGCCGCCCAACGTGAGCGTTAGCGGCAGCGGCGTCGTCTGCACAACCACCACGGCTAACCCAAAC
>RFGJ01000128.1 GCA_003696665.1 Gammaproteobacteria bacterium
CGTTGTGACCTACACGACACATGACATGGATGCGCTCGGTCGTAACGACCTGATATGTGCGGCAAAAATCGATCAATTGCTCAATGTTGGCCAATTTGGCCCCAAAGAGATCTCCACCGAATAAGTGATGGCGTTGCTGGAAGGAAGGGTCATCAGCCGCTTTGGACAACAAGCGGACGTGGAAGCGGGTGGGCAGGTTTTTCGCTGTGCCGTTCGTCGAAAACTGGCCGATATTGTGTGCGGTGACAAGGTCATTGTCGATACCACATCGCCGACACCTGTCATTACCAAGCGACTGCCTCGCGCCACAGTCCTGAAGCGGCGCCTCCGCTATCAGGGACTTAAAGCGGTGGCCGCCAATCTCACTCAAGTCTGTCTGGTGGCCACCGCTGAAACCTCCACCCTCGTCATCGACAAATACATAGTTGCAGTGGCGCTTTCTGATTTGCCCGTTTTGCTTGTCGTCAACAAAGCCGACCTATTCGGTGACGCTGCTGCCGACGCATTGGCTCGTCAGTACCGACCAGTGACAAAAGACGCCATAATCTGCAGTGCCAAAAGTGGCACGGGTATGGCGACGCTGCGCGAGCGCCTGAAAAACCAAATCAGCGTGCTGGTTGGTCAATCCGGTGTGGGAAAGTCCACGATTACGAATGCCCTCATTCCGGATGCCCACGCCGACACCGGTGAAGTGTCCGAAACGTCGGGGCTTGGCAAACATACCACCAGTGTGGCCAGACTTTACCATCTGCCGAGCGGTGGTGATTTAATTGACTCACCCGGCATTCGAGAATTCTCGCTGGATTATGTTGCCCCCGACGAAGTGCAGCGAGGTTTTTCGGACATTCTCGCGTATGCCAACCAATGCCGCTTCCGCAACTGTCTGCACGTCAAAGAACCCGGTTGCGCCGTCCGAGCTGCCGTGCAGGAGCAAGCCATCTCACCACACCGTTATGACAATTACCTGAAGATACTGGCAGAAACCGGCCAAACCGTTTGAACCAGTCTGGCGAGTGTCCGCGGAACCTTCTCAGTCTTGGGTAATTTGCATTCACCCGGAGACTGGACTATAGGTTGGAGGGCCTCCTCATCTTTAGGGGGCATCAAGCGAAAATGCGTGAATAGCATAACAATAACACTGAGGGAGGTCTCTCAATGTCACATTCTTTCAAATATGGACCGCTCGCACTGGCCATCGGCTTTGCTTTGACCACTAGCGCATGGGCAGCGGACGATCAAACCGACGATGAAAAAGCCAAAGAAGATGCACCAGTGGTCGTGATTGTCGGTTCACGTGCCGCACCAAGATCAGTGACGGATTCTCCGGTGCCGGTGGACGTCATCTCAGCAGAAGAAATGCTTGCGACCGGCACCCCAGATATGAACTCGATTCTGAGCACCGTGGTGCCCTCGTACAATGTTAACGCGCAGCCAATCAGTGATGCGGCAACGCTGGTGCGCCCGGCTAACCTGCGTGGTCTGCCGCCGGACAATACGCTGATTCTGGTCAATGGCAAGCGACGCCACCGTTCAGCCGTGATTACCTTCTTAGGCGGTGGTGTTTC
>RFGJ01000129.1 GCA_003696665.1 Gammaproteobacteria bacterium
GACCTGGTGGCCATAGCGCCGTTGTCCCACCCGATCCCATTCCGAACTCGGTCGTGAAAGACGGCAGCGCCGATGGTACTAACGCTTAAGCGTTGGAAGAGTAGGTCGCCGCCAGGTCAGCCGGCTCCAGCCGGATGCAGCAGATCGCAGCAGGCGACGCCGCGGACAGGTCTTCACCATTCATCTTGTCGAAGCGGCAGCGGTGCCCGGCCCGTGCGGCGGCGATCATCGGTCGGCGCGCGCTGCAAGCGCTGCGGGGGTTGCCGTGTGGCGGCGCAGCGCCTATCTGGTCACCGAGGACCGGTTGCCGATCACGGAAATCTGACGCGGGGTGGAGCAGTCCGGTAGCTCGTCAGGCTCATAACCTGAAGGTCGTGGGTTCAAATCCCACCCCCGCAACCAACGCATGACACCCGCCCGGGCATCCCCCGCGGCGGGTGTTATTGGCGCCGATAACAAAACATCATGGGGAGGAGATCCGCGCTGAGAATAACCTATTTCGAATATTAATATTTCACGGGGGGCGATGGTAAAATCCTCACAGCTTTGCAGTCATGGATCTGGGTCGTTTCCATTCAGAAGAAGGTGAAAGTTTGTCTCTGCCGCAGGGATAACTCACTTTGCTACGCTGCCAAGTTGGCTGGCCAATTTCACCGCCCGACACATTGCTGTGCGACCTTGTGGAGCGTATTTCGCAGCGCAACCTTCTCCGTTAGTGGAGATTTCTCGTTAAAGGGCCGCGGCGCAACACCCCTCTCTTTGCTCGCCGTCGCATAAAAGGAAAGCCAAGTAAGGATTTGAGGGAAAAGCGCTTATATTTTTATGCAGTTGGTCAAGAAATGAAAAGAACTTTGCCCTTCCGTGCTTTCATTTTCCACCGCCGGGGCTCCCACCACCCATTACAGAAAAGGCGACCCTGCTGTTCTCTTCTTGACATGGACTATTGTTGAGACTAGCATTACGTCAGCCCATCGGTGGGCACCGGAGAGGGTGTGTCATCTCAAGAATGAGGAGGGGTCAATGGCATTTAACTATAAAACTGCTTCCAAGGAAGAGCTTACCAAAGAATATAATAGAATTGCCAAAGAAATGGGGGATGATCAGTTCTTTACAAAGAAGGAGCTGCATTATCTTCCTGAAATACTCCAGGACGGCGAGCAGATATTGGCCTTTACGTCCGGTATGATGGATGGAAATACTTGGCTAATAACGTTAACAGATAGGAGGGTAATTTTCCTTGATAAGGGGATGATTTACGGTCTTAAGCAGGAGTCTATTCCTTTAAATCGGATTAATGCCGTATCGGGAACGACGGGACTTCTGTTTGGAAAGATCATCATTACGGATGGTGCGAAAGATAGGCTTATTACTAATGTGTGGAAGAAAACAGTAAAGAACTTCACTAATAAATGCCAAGAGGCGATTGATGCGATAAACAGGAGGGAAAATCAGGTTGCTTCACAGGAGGTAAAGGAAGATCCATATGAAAAACTTGAGAAATTAGCATCTCTAAAGGAAAAGGGAATAATTTCTGATGAGGAATTTGAGAGAGAAAAGAAAAAAATATTGGGGCAATAGGTTATGGAGTTAATACTTATAGTTGTTGGGATTATAGCTATATTCTTTCTTTACTTCGCTTTTGGAGCGATCATAAAGTTCATTGTTGGTTGGTTTCCTAGTATATTTGGAATAGTTATTGGTGTTGTAATTGGTTTTCTTGGTGGTTGGACTGGTGCGGTGGCCGCCTTATTTATTATAACATTATCAATTGTTTTGACGGATTCATGGCATAATTCTCCATTATATCTGAGAATAGAAAAATATATTGATAAGAAGTTCTATTTCGGAGATTAGTGTTGCTAAACTACTATTGATATAAATTCCAAGAGGAGGGTCTGTTCTAGATAATTATCCCGCATGTTTTCTAACGCGGCGGATGTTTTAATTTTATTTTTGTATGACGGCAATTGCAACGTTCCTCATCCTCTCTCCGGAGCAGGACAATATGCGCTTTTGAAATGCCATTGAAGTGGTGCAGATGGCGTTTGGGCTGATTCCAGAAGTTCTTGATTCTATTGATTGTGTGGTTTTTGTCCTCAGCGAACGGTTTCAGAATGGTCGATCCAAAGATGGTGAAAATCGGAAGCGTCCGCACATCGTAACCTCTAACCTCCCCAAGAATCCGTATAAACGATACTCTCAGGAACGACCTTGCATCTTATCGGGGATAACTGCGTCATGGCGGAGCATCTTCGATAATCCTCGCATCAACTTTCCCCTCCTGCTTCAACGGTCCGAAAGCAGGTACTTTCCCAGCCACTCCGCGTCCGCGCTGATCTTCCTGTGCCACCGAAACAGCTCTCATTTGCCTTAATCTCACTCCCAGCAACTCTTCTCTTTCCTTGGCCAGCTCACAGGTCGTGATCTCGCGAAGGCGATGAGAGTAGGAAGTGACCGTGTTGCGATGAACACCCACCAGCCGATATGCCGTTCGTGCAGTCGTTCCCGCGGATAAAATGTTCGATCAGGCCTTCCTGCTTATATCAGCGCAGCCGGCTTTTCCTGTGTACTTGCCTTATCCCGCCTATGAGATCCCATAACCGCCTTACCTGGGACAGACCCAACATATTGACGTGCCGGTGTGGCGCGGCAGAGAGAATGAGCGATTTTGGCAGTGTTTTTTGTACAAGATGTTGAGGATGTGAGGCTCTGAGCGGCCACCGGCTGGATATGCGCCGCCTGCACCTCGGGACGGCCACCACCGTTGCGCAGACACCAGCCGGTGACGGCGCAGGTGTAGTCATAGGTCCGC
>RFGJ01000130.1 GCA_003696665.1 Gammaproteobacteria bacterium
ATCGTTGAGGCAGGAGCCGACGGAGTGAAAGTCGGCATTGGCCCGGGCTCCATTTGCACCACGCGAATTGTCACGGGTGTCGGTGTGCCACAAATCAGCGCGGTGGCCAACGTGGCACAGGCATTGAAGAATACAGGTGTGCCTTTTATCGCCGACGGTGGCATCCGCTTTAGTGGTGATATGTGTAAAGCGTTGGCGGCTGGCGCTGACGCCGTGATGGTCGGTTCGTTGCTGGCAGGCACCGAAGAGTCCCCGGGTGAAGTCGAACTTTATCAGGGGCGTTCCTACAAAAGTTACCGTGGCATGGGCTCCCTTGGCGCCATGGCACAAAAACATGGCTCAGGGGACCGCTATTTTCAAAGCTCAAATGCGGTGGATAAACTTGTTCCAGAAGGTATCGAAGGTCGCGTCCCGTACAAAGGCAGCATGATAAGTATTGTCCATCAGATGATGGGCGGACTGCGTTCTTGTATGGGGCTGACTGGTTGCCGGACGATCGCTGAACTGAAGGAAAAGGCTCAATTTGTCCGTGTGACTTCAGCGGGTATGAACGAAAGCCATGTGCATGATGTCACCATCACCAAAGAAGCACCGAACTATCAAATTAAACGCTAGTATTTTCTGTGCCGAGCATCGTCTCGGCGCAGAATAGACCCAGTATATTCGACAGGAGCAATGCATGCAGCCGGACATCCATGCCCATAAAATTCTGATTCTAGATTTTGGCTCGCAATATACCCAACTGATTGCGCGTCGTGTGCGCGAAATTGGCGTGTATTGTGAATTGCATCCTTTTGATATGCCTGAGGCAGCCATACGCGAGTTCAATCCAAAAGGCATTATTTTGTCCGGTGGACCGGAGTCTGTGACAGCAGAGGATACCCCTCGTGCCAATCCGGTCGTATTTGAACTTGGAGTCCCCGTGTTTGGCATATGTTACGGTATGCAAACTATGGCTCATCAGCTAGGGGGCAAAGTCTCGTCCTCGACCCATAGGGAATTTGGTTATGCCCGTGTTCGGCTGCATGGACACTCGAAACTTTTCGAAGGAATTGAGGACCATGTTGAAGCAAACGGTGTCTCTTCCATAGATGTTTGGATGAGTCATGGTGACAGGGTCGAAAATTTGCCACCGGGTTTTCAAGTCATTGGTGAGACAGACAATGCGCCCATTGCGGCCATGGCGGATGAGGCACGACATTTTTATGGTGTTCAGTTCCATCCGGAGGTGACGCATACGCGCCAGGGCGGGCGAATTCTCGAGCGATTTGTCCGGCAGATCTGTGGCTGCGAGGCGTTATGGAACCCCGGCAATATTGTGACCGACGCGATAACGAAAATTCGCGAGAAAGTTGGTCAAGATGAAGTAATTCTTGGGCTTTCCGGCGGCGTGGATTCTTCTGTGACAGCCGTATTGCTACATCGTGCCATTGGCGATCAGCTGACCTGTGTATTCGTCGACAATGGCTTGCTTCGATTGAATGAAGCCGATCAGGTGATGGCCATGTTTGCCGAGCATCTCGGTATCCGGGTGATCAAGGTGTCAGCCGAAGACCGTTTTCTGTCGGCACTTGCCGGGGTGAGTGATCCAGAGGAGAAGCGAAAAATTATTGGCCGCGTTTTTGTTGAAGTGTTCCAAGAAGAGGCGGCCAAGCTCAAAAATGCAAAATGGTTAGCCCAGGGCACAATTTACCCTGATGTCATCGAGTCGGCTGGCGCAAAGTCAGGTAAAGCACATGTCATCAAAAGCCACCACAATGTCGGTGGCTTGCCCGAAGATATGCACTTGAAGCTCGTCGAGCCTTTGAGCGAGCTGTTTAAGGACGAAGTGCGTAAAATTGGCCTTGAGCTCGGCCTGCCGTATGACATGCTCTATCGCCATCCTTTCCCAGGGCCAGGGCTGGGGGTTCGGATCTTGGGCGAAGTCAAAAAAGAATATGCAGATTTGTTACGCAAAGCAGATGCTATATTCATTGAGGAACTTCGAGCATCAGGCTGGTATGACAAGGTCAGTCAGGCTTTTGCGGTGTTCTTGCCAGTGCGCTCCGTAGGCGTGATGGGTGATGCAAGAAAGTATGATTATGTGATTGCGCTTAGGGCAGTGGAGACAATTGACTTCATGACCGCCCATTGGGCACAGTTGCCTTACGAGTTGCTGGCGAAAGTATCCAATCGAATTATCAATGAGATAGATGGTATATCTCGAGTAGTTTATGATATATCCGGCAAGCCGCCGGCGACCATTGAGTGGGAATGAGCGGTCAGCCAGAGTTTTCCGACTTTGACCGGGCGTGCATGCAGCACGCGCTGGCACTGGCGGAACAAGCGGCAGCACACCAAGAAGTGCCGGTTGGTGCGGTCCTCGTGTATCAGGGCGAAATTGTGGCGGGTGCGTATAATCGACCAATTCATGCCGCCGATCCGACCAGTCACGCCGAAATTGAATGTCTGCGACTTGCTGCGAAAAAGTTCAACAATTATCGGCTGCCAGATACCACTCTTTACGTCACCTTAGAGCCTTGTGCCATGTGTGCGGGAGCACTGGTGCATGCGCGCGTTCGTGAGGTTGTTTTTGGTGCCTATGATCAAAAGGCAGGCGCCGTGACAAGTGTATTTCAACTAA
The DNA here is from genome assembly GCA_003696665.1 of Gammaproteobacteria bacterium. NCBI lineage: Bacteria > Pseudomonadati > Pseudomonadota > Gammaproteobacteria > Gammaproteobacteria bacterium. The sequence continues at coordinate 2,624 of RFGJ01000130.1, forward strand.
TTGATCAAAATATTTACCAGCACCGATGCGCATGGCGGGGTGGCCTTTTAGAAGCGGAATGCCGCACGTTACTCCAATCTTTTTTTCGTGAACGACGGAAGCAAAAGTTAACCAATCAACGCTCCCGTAATAGTTGAATCGTGGTTTTTTTAGCCATTGGCAGCAAACGAACCATGAGCAGAAGCGCAAGTATTGTGCTGATCAATATGGGCGCAGCAAGCCACATAAGGCTGGGCAGTCGACCGTTGAGATCAAACATCGTTCGGGCAATGGCAAGGTAGGCGCTCCAGCCAAACAATAAGGAAAGCAAGCCTGTGTTCAGGCTTAATGCTATGGTTTGCGCCAGCATGATGCTCGTAATGAGACGCTGGCTCGCGCCAAATACCCGTGTCATGGTCGTCCAACGGGCATGGATGTGTTCTGTCAAGTCGGTCACAATTGTTAGTAAAAGAAGGGCCATAAGGGCGACGACTAAGATGAATGCGCCGACAATGGTGCGCCCCGTGGCAAGAATTTCATTGAGTTTTGCAACAACCGCTCGCAAGTCGAGCACAAGCACGGTAGGCCATCGTTCTGCGATGAGATTTTGAAGATCTGCCTGATTGGGTGGAAGATGGAAAGCTGTGATATAGCTGATATCGGCTTGGATATTCTGTGGTTTGCTACGGAATATGATAAAGAAATTTGGGCGAAGATTGTCCCACTCTACTTGTCGGATGGTGGTCACCACCCCGGAAAATTCTTTTTCCCCCATGGCAAAGGTTAACATATCACCCAGTTTGATCCCTAGACGCTGGGCCAGCGACGCTTCGATGGAGATGGCGGGCCGATCGTCAATGTTTGTTGTCGCCCAATCACCGTCGGTAATCACATTGTCCGGCGGCAAAACGTCAGCGTATGTCAGGTTAAGTGGTCTGTGTAAGGCGCCGATGCGTTGACGCTCCCGCTGCGCTGCTGGCCGGCCGTTGACTTTGGCAAGTCTGGCGCGAATGATGGGGTAAAAATGGAAGTCACGAATGCCCCTTTCGTGTAAAAATGATTCAATAAAAGGCTTGTCATCGGGCATCACGTCAAGCAGAAAATGATTGGGCATTTTGTCTGTCAGAGCATGTTTCCATTCGGCGGCCAGCTCTGTGCCCAGTGCGCCCACGGTAATAAATATGGTCGTCACCAACCCGCCAATGCCGCTCAGCAGTAGTGTTTGCCAGGTTGTTTGATGCAATCGTCGGAATGCGATGCCTGCTACGGAGCTCGGTGAAGTACGTTTGACCAAAAAAGTGTTGAGCATATGAAAGATGACTGCCCAAACCAGTCCCCACAACAAAACTGCGCCGAGCCACAGTCCTGCGAGATAGGCGGACTTTGTAATGAGCCAAATGAAGCCACCAACGACAGCCGCAGCCAATCCAATGGACATCGTCAGGCCTGGCGGTGTTTGGTTACCCGGAGCATGTAAGATCGACCAGGTGGGCACGCGGCTGGTTCGCCACAAGAATGGAGTGATTATGACAACGAAAATGATTGTGCCGACTGCTGCAGATTTCAGCAAACTCAAGCTTAACAGCTTCATTGTGGCGGCGGGTTCGATTGGCGCCATGGGAATAAAGTGGCGAAGCCACAAAAAAGTCGCAATGGCCACCAAAATCCCAATCAATAAACCAAAAATCAAAGCACTTCCTATGAACTTTGGCCATGTTCGTATGAGGCGCTTTACCGCGCGTCGTCTGCTGGCACCGAGCGCCTTTAACAGCGCGATTTGTCGCTCGGCGCGAAGTGCATAATCCTGGGAAGCCAAAGACAACGCCAGTACGGCGAATGCCACGCCAAGAGTGAGAAACATCGAAATGAACTGAAAGACATTATCGACAATCCGGCTTGTTCTGTTGTTGTCACCGTCAGTGTGCTGTATCTGGATGAGTGGGTCCTTAAGTCGCTCAATGGTGGAAATCAGCTGGTCAGCTGTTGCACCGTTCGGCACCGCATACGCACGAAAAAAATATGGCCGCGCCCCCGGTTTCGTCAGCAGCGTTTGATCAATCGATGAGAAATTGACGAGGACAAGAGGAAAGAAACTCTGAAAACCACCGATTAAGTCAGGGGTCTCAAGCAGCCAAGCATCAACACGGTAGCTTTGATTGGCAAGGCTGACCTGATCGCCTAGTTTTATTTTGAGACGCTGTCCGAGGCTTTTGGGAAGCCATATCCCATCTTTCGGCGGAGCCCCGCGTCGTTGCTGCGGCTCACCACTGCCGGTATCAATGCGCACTTCACCATAGAGCGGATAGCTCTTATCAACGGCTTTCATCGTCACCAGCACGAAGTTGCCATTGGCCGAAATCATGGTATTGAGCGTGACCCAATTGGCCTGTTTGAACGAAGTCAAATTTGGTGCATTTAACACCGGTGCGAATGGCTCAGGCGAGCGGATGCGTATATCCCCACCAAGGAGCGTTTTTTGTTGGGCCGCAACCATGGCGCGGCCATAATCACCAAGCATAAAAGTCGTAGCGAGTATGGCAAAGGTCCCGATCAATGCGTGTAATAAGAGACGTTGGCTTTTCATGACGGCAATGTTTCGTCGGTCTGCAGCGTTCCCGAGCGCATGGAAAATGTTCGATGACATCTTTGGGCGAGAGCTTGGTCGTGAGTGACGAACACCATCGTGGTGCCGTATTTTTCATTCAGATCGAACATAAGGTCGGTAATCGCTTTTGCCGTGGTCTCATCCAGGTTGCCGGTAGGTTCGTCGGCAAATACGATTTGGGGATTGGTCACAAAGGCTCTGGCAATTGCCACGCGTTGCTGTTCGCCACCGGACAACTGTGTCGGAAAATGCCGGATGCGCTCATGCAAACCGACCTTGTTCAGCCATTGACGCGCCTCTCTTTCAGGATTTGGCTCGCCTGTGATTTGAAGCGGTAACATCACATTTTCCAGCGCTGTGAGTTCAGGGAGCAATTCAAAAGATTGAAACACGAAGGCAACCCGGCCAAGGCGGATGGCCGCACGCTGGTCTTCATCGAGCGCATTGAGATTTTGCCCGAGCAACTCGACAGTACCTGACGTGGGCAGATGCAACCCAGCCAGTATTGACAACAAGCTGGTTTTTCCTGAGCCGGAGCGACCGACAATGGCAACCACTTCTGATGCATAGACTTCCATTGAAATATTATTCAAAATGGGGATCGTTTTACCGCCTAAAGTGACATGCCAAGTGACTTGGTGAGCGGAGATAACTGGTGTTAAGGAATGCAATTGACTAGACACTTCTTAGCGATTCTTTTTTTGCTTGTTTGGTGTGATAGTGCCCTATCCGAGCCCTTGAAACAACAGCGAATTTTAATCTTGGGAGACAGCTTGTCTGCCGCGCATGGACTTCAAACTGAAGAAGGTTGGGTGGCGTTGTGGCAGCGAAAAATTAAGAAGAACCGTCTACCCGTGGAGGTTATCAATGCGAGTCGGTCCGGCGAAACCACACAGGGAGCGAGACAGCGCCTTCCCAACCTACTGCGCCAGCATCGCCCGGACTGGGTTTTAATCGAGCTTGGCGCCAATGACGGGTTACGGGGCTTCCCGCCACAGGTTATCCAGAAAAATCTTAGTCACTTGATAGATGGAGTGTTCGCGCAAGGCGGTAAAGTTATTTTGATGCAAATTCGTTTGCCTGAGAGCTATGGAAAGGATTATGTCAATGCGTTTGAAAACATTTATCCGCGTCTGGCTGAAATGAAAAATGTGCCACTCGTCCCATTTTTGTTGACACCACTGGCAGACAGGCCTGAGATGTTTCAAAGTGACCGCATTCATCCGACCCGCGAGGCACAAGCGATCGTCGCCGAATTTATGGAAGAATCACTGACGAAAATCATCCAGCGTGCCCAGCATGACTGAGGGAGTCAAAAGCAGATGGCTTGGTTAATTCTTTATGTTGCGCTCGCACTTAGCGTCTCGTTCGTATGTTCCATCGCGGAGGCTGTTTTGCTCAGCGTCACGCGCGGCTACATCGGTGCATTAAAAAAAGAAAGGCCAGTGCAGGCAAGACGTTTGGCAAAACTGAAAAAAGATATTGATAAGCCGCTTGCGGCCATTCTAACGCTCAACACAATTGCCCATACAGTTGGTGCGACAGGTGCTGGCGCTCAGGCGGTAGAGGTATTCGGAGATGCCTATATTGGACTGGTCTCGGGTGTGTTGACATTGCTCATTTTGGTTGTCAGCGAAATTATTCCGAAAAGTTTGGGCGCAACCTACTGGCGGCAGTTGGCACCTGCCGTGGCCATTTTTTGCAATTGGCTTTTGGCGCTTTTGTATCCGGCCGTTGTTGCTGCCCAAGGGATTACCAAACTCTTATCAAATGAAAAAAAGGGGGAGGGGATCAGTCGTGACGAAATTTCCGCAATTGTGGACATCGGGCGGCTGGACGGTCGGCTGACGCCAGCAGAATCATCTGCGCTGAAAAATATTTTGAATTCGGCTCCATTGCCTATCTCACGATGCATGACTCCGCGGAGCGTTATGTTTACAGTCTCCCAAGACAAGACGGTCGAATGGTATTTTCATCGTTTCGATAAAAAGCGATTTTCACGCATTCCTGTCTACAAGGGTGATGAGCCGGACGAAATTGTCGGCTTTGTTTTGCGATCGGACTTGTTATTGGCGCAGGCGCGTGGCAATGGTGAACGACAAATTGGCGATTACAAGCGTCCACTGATGACACTGCTGGATAAGGCTTCAACCATCCATGCACTGAGCCGACTTCTTCAGAAAAGCCAACATATTGCGCTTGTCGTGAACGAATACGGCACAGTGCGCGGCCTTATCACCCTAGAAGACCTGCTTGAGACCCTGATAGGGGTCGAAATTGTCGATGAAGGCGATGAGGTGGACGATATGCAGAAACTGGCATTTCGCAAAAGGGGGCACTTTCAAAAATCGATTCGTGAAAAAGAATGACGGTTGCACTCGATGCCAGCGAATTGGTTTGCGCGTTAAGTTTGTCCGGATAGCCTGACACCATAAGCGCTCGCGGCGGCTGGATTTGGAGCGAGTGTTCTATGTTATGCTAGAAAGACAGGGCGAGCCTTGATGCGGTTTTTCGTCCGTTCTCGACGAGATTTTTCAGCCGCAGGATATTGGGTATTATGTCGTCAACTCAAGTGGCGGTGAGGGAGGGATTCGAACCCTCGATAGGCTGTTAACCTATACACACTTTCCAGGCGTGCTCCTTCAACCACTCGGACACCTCACCGAAATAGACAGCACCAACTCCATGGCGGCTGCATTTTACCGTTTTCTTGTTGAAGAACAAAGTGCATTTTTTAAGTTTTAAGCGTGCCGAAAACGGCGCTTTGCGCTGCTTTGCTGTTGGTGTGGCAATCTCGTCTGCTCCCGGCAGACGGGTCGAACCCTGCCGAGGGTGCTCACCCTCCCTCGACCTGGTCTGAAACGAGGCCTACAGCTGTTTGCCAGGATGAACTTTTTTATATGGCGGAGAGGGAGGGATTACTTCGGGCATCGTGCCCTCAGCCCCTTCGGGGCCGCCCTGCGGGCGTTCCCGTC
>RFGJ01000131.1 GCA_003696665.1 Gammaproteobacteria bacterium
GTTCTTGTCCACGCGCTTGAGGATCTCCTGGATCGCCTTGTCCGGCAGGTACTGGATGTCGTCGAACACGAACATGAGCTGCCGGATGTGGGCGGCGAGCTCCGGGTTCTCCTGCTCCATCTTGTCGAGGATGTTCTTGGACTCGTTCCGGCCCATCCGGTTCAGGATCTCGGCCACGGTCTTCACGCCCTGGACCTCGATGGACGACCCCGCCATGGAGGTGATCTTCTTGTCCAGGATCTCCGAGACCTTCTTCACCACCTCGGGGCTGATCTCCTCGAGGCTCGCCATGCGGCGGGCCACCTCCACCTGGAGCTCGCTCGGCAGGCTCGCGATGGCGTGGGCCGCCTTGGCCGCGTCGAGGTGCGACAGGATGAAGGCGATGGTCTGGGGGTGCTCCTTCTGGATGATCTTGCTCAGGAGCCGCGGGTCGGCCTTGCGCAGGTTCTGGAACCCGGGGCCCTGGTCCAGGTACTTCACCAGCCGGTCCAGGATCTCCCGGCACCGCTCGGGCGGCAGGCTCTTGCGCAGGATCTTCTTCGCGTACTCCACGCCCCCCTGGAGCACGTAGGAGCGCGCCAAAGCCAGGGTGTGGAACTCCCCCAGGACCGCCTCGGCCTCCTCCGGGGTGGCCTTCTCCAGCACGGCGATCTCCCGGGTCAGTTCCTGGATCTCGTCGTCCCGGAGGTGGGGGAACACGGCCTCGGTGGCCTCCTCGCCCAGCGCGAGGAACAGAATGGCCGCCTTCCGGAGGCCGGGCAGGGCTTGGGCCGTGGATTCCGGCGCAGCGTCAGGCACCGCTTACTCCTCCGTCAGCCAGCTTCGCACCAACTGGGCCGCCACCTCGGGCTCCTTTCGCATCATGTCCAGGAGCCGCTGCTTGATCAACTCGCGCCGCACGGTCTCGGTGGGCGCCTTCTCCTCGATCTCCACCTCCTCCTCGGGCGCCTCCCCCTCGAGCCGCCGCTCCATCTCGGCCACGGTGACCGGCTCGGTGATCTCGGGCACCTCCGCCGGACGGGTGAGCCAGCGCACCAGGGGCTTGAGCACCCCGAACACCA
>RFGJ01000132.1 GCA_003696665.1 Gammaproteobacteria bacterium
ACCCGGCATCTCGTCGTCCTCGGATATTTCGAAAGAGACGCTGGACGATGAAAGACGCCGAAGCGGTCAGGCGTTTACGAATGAGCTTTCCAGCATTGGGCAAGGCGAAGCTTGGGCCGTTGTTGTGAGTACAAGGCCATCAGCTCTCGGACAGCACGGTGGGTTCCATTCTGAACTGATTGAAACAAAGAGGCCGCCTTCCAATTGGTTGTGCATATGCTAAAGGCCGACGCCATGGCCGCCCTTGGTGCCGAGCGTGGGCAAAGCGTGCCCCTTACGGCCTGAAAGGGGAACAACCGGAAGAACTGTTACAGGTTGATGTTCTGCATGTCCGCCTGTTGCCTAGCGCGACGGTTTATCACTTCACTGCCTGGGACTGAGCACCACGGTGGAGCGTGGGTCAGGTTTACAGCCGTGTCACTAGCCGCTATGCAGCGGATTTTCTCAGCCACCTTATAACTAGGTGTCCTTTCCCAATTCGGGCCATTCAAATCGACGGTGGTTCAGAGTTTAAAGGTGAATTTGAGCAGGTCTGCCAGAAGGCCAACATTACGCTTTATGCGTTACCTCCGAAACGATCTCAACGTAATGGCGGGAACAAATTCATCACTGCCTTCGTCTTCATCAGGTATTGAAATATAGGACGCCTGCCGAGTATATTCGAAGTGCTGGTTATGGGGTTCCTCATGTTTCAGTGTCTCAAATGTATTGAACTCGGACAGATATTGTCTCAAAATGGAATTATATGGTATGATTCTCCCTAACAACACCCGCCAAGGCTATGCTCGCAAGAGTATCCTCAAACCGGCGGGTTACTTTCTTGGGGCTAAGTCATGAGCTACCCCAAGCCACCAACCAAACTTTCTGAGCAGTTGGAGCTGCTTTCCCACCGAGGCATGCGCCTGACTGAACAGGCGGAACACTATCTCTCCCATATCGGCTACTACCGACTGCGCGGCTATTGGATTCCCTTTGAAGATCCAAGTGCGCCTGATGGTGATCATCGTTTCCAGTCCGGCACAACATTTGACGATGTACTTAATCTCTATATTTTCGACCGGGAGCTGAGATTACTGGTCATTGATGCTATTGAGCGCATAGAAGTCTCCGTTCGCAACCAGTGGCAGAATGTTTTGGGTTTGGAACACGGCGCTCACGCCTATCTGAAATCCGAACTATTTCATAGCGCTCGACAGTACGGGCGTTGTCTGGCCGAGCTGTCCAGCGAATATGAGCGCAGCAAAGAAACCCATATCAAACATTACAGGAAGAAGTATGAGAAAAGTGGCGTTCCCGATCTGCCGCCCATCTGGTCAGCAGTAGAAATCATGACTCTGGGTCAGTTTTCCCATTGGCTGTCCAACCTCAAGCCCAAATCTCTCAAGGGCAAGATTGCAAAGCCTTACGGCCTTGATGAAGCCGTTCTCTGTTCCTTTTTGCACCATCTGACCGTCATTCGCAATATTTGTGCTCATCATGCCCGCCTGTGGAATCGTTCCATGACGATTACCATGCAGTTGCCACGTACCAAACCCAAACAGTTGGCAAAAGTGATTGACCATGGTACTGATCCCAATCAGGCGCCCCGAAAAATCTACAACACTTTCGTCATGATCGCATGGTTCATGGACTGTATCTGCTCTGATAACCACTTCAGACAGCGGCTGATCCATCTGATCGACAAACATGGCGTTGATACCGGGGCGATGGGCTTTCCCGATGGATGGCACTCGATGGCGTTCTGGCAGCAAACAGAGGATAAGGAGGGGACATGACCACAGATGACATCATTCAGCGGATTCAGAGGCTAGAAGAAAGTGGGCAAACATCCGCGAACGTGCTTATCAGCATCAAGCCCAATGGCCGAGTATGCTTCCATCTGATGCACCTGAGGTGGTAGATGGGACATTAGGGACACTGGTCAGAATATCCCAGCGCATCAGCCAAACTTCAAGTAGTGGTAGAGCCCTCAAACTGGCTATCTCAAGCGCCACTCAACAACTGATTAGTGCCGAACAACAGCTTGATCAACTTTCAAGAAATAATCAATGGAATCAGCTTGTTAACCTCATAAACAGCCTATCAGCAGTATCATCCGCTATCTACGGCATCTATATCCTGAGCAGCCAAGATGGCCAAGATGCCATAAAAGAGGCATGCGCTCAGCTAACCGATGAGCTGACAAATCTAGAAGCGCTTCATGAGAAATTGAAAGAAATTGAGCAGCATGCATCGAAGCTGGAACAGTCGCTTGAAGAAGCTGTTGCCAAGGCTGATCAGAATAAGGAGGCTGCCACCCAGCATGCAGAACAGGCCGAGAAATGGTCGGAACAGGCTGAAGAGTTTAGAAATTCCGCTGAAATTGCTGCACAAGGTGCACGGGAACATGAGCAGACAATAACTGAATTGGCAGACCAGGCGGAGCAACTCGCACAAGATATTGACAAGCGTATAAACGCATCACAACAAGCGCAAGAAAAACTTGAAACTTTGACAAAAGAAGCACAAGAAATTCGTGCAACTCTGGAATCACTCTTGCCGGGGGCAACAGCAGCCGGACTTGCTAACGCCTACAGGCAGAGCAAGATTAACATTGAGGAGAGAATGAAAAAACTGTTCACACAGTTTTACTGGGGTCTGTTTGCTCTAATGGTAACTATTACATTAGGGCATTGGATTTTGCCTCCGTTACCCAGTGAGCCTATTGCACTGATGCTCCAGCTTCTTACTCGCGGGATGCTGGCAGCCCCCGCGATTTGGTTTACCTGGGTCGTAGCTCGGCAGTATGCCTACCTTTCCCGCCTGCATACTGATTACGGCTTCAAGGAGGCCATGGCCACATCGTTCGAGGGCTTCAGGCGCATGATGGAAGAACTGGATGAAAATGATCATAAAGAGCTGACGGCAGCCCTCTCTGTCAAAGCTATAGAGATTATTAGTTCGGATCCGGACAGGTTGACTGCCTCTTATCACGGCGATGAATCACCTTTTGGATTCATTTGGCGTTCACTGATAGAGCGAATAGCTCCGAACCAAGGGAACAAGGATAATGGCTCATAAAGCAGTATAAACCTAACCCGAAATATAAACCCTCCAGCATAGAGAGGTAGGGGGAGTTCCGGAGTATTCGGATGCAATCCTCTCTGACTTCTGCACACTTCAACGCAGCAAATTGCGTCAGTGGTCGATATTCAAGCGCCTGATGAGCCCGTTCGGAGTTATAGTATAGCTGGAAAAATCAAAGGCCCGTTAAAGGGCCTTTTGTCCTCATCTCCTCTCCTACAGCGGCACACCCAAACGTCGAGCCACTTCTTCGTAACTTTCGATGACGTTACCGAGATCTTGACGGAATCGATCTTTATCCATTTTTTCGCCGGTCGCCTTATCCCACAAACGGCAACCATCGGGTGAGAATTCATCCCCCAACACCACCTCACCCTTGAACCGACCAAACTCTAGCTTGTAATCCACGAGAATGAGGCCCGCATCATCAAAGAGCTTGGTCAGGATATCGTTGACATGGAAGGTCCATTTTTTCATTTCGGCAATTTCGTCTTCGCTCGCCCAGCCGAAAGCACGAATATGGTACTCATTGACCATCGGGTCATGTAACGCATCGTTTTTGTAGAAAAATTCGAATGTGGGCGGTGAGAGTTCTAGGCCTTCTTCAACACCCAAGCGACGACAAAGACTGCCGGCTGCTCGATTGCGTACGACGCACTCGACCGGGATCATCTGCAAGTTTTTCACAAGGCTTTCATTATCCGACAGCAGCTTTTCAAAGTGCGTGGGAATGCCGGCCGCCGCCAATTTCTGCATGATAAAGGCGTTGAACTTGTTATTCACTTCGCCCTTACGCGCCAATGAGGCACGCTTGGTGCCATCGAATGCCGACGCATCATTGCGGAATTCCAGAATCAGAAAGTCCGGATTGTCCGTCTCATAAACCGATTTTGCTTTACCTTGATATAGAAGTTGACCTTTTTTCATTGCCTCTCAGGCTCCCGCCTCACTGTTGTTTGGAAAATGCTTGTTCAAGCAACTGGTATATCTTCGTCAGCTGCGCAAGCGGAATTTCTTTTTCACCCTCCTCATCCAACCATTTGATCATGGTCACATCTTGACGATCCGATAACTGGACTCGATATTCCCGCTTAGGCAAAACACTATCTTCGTCATCCGAAAAAAGTGACGCCAGCCAGCTCTTTTGTTCTCCTTGATATTCGACGTCCATCGTACCAAGCGCAGCATCCTTTTTGAGAATCTTAAACCCAAGCTCGGGCAGAACTCGGGTCAATCGCCCCCACACAATATTGTAGTCGGCTTCCGCGATCAGTGCTGGCCGATCGTCATTGTCATGGTGTAATTTCAAAGAAATAGGACGCTTCGAGTTATTCAGCCTTGCCAAGATGCGTCGATCCTGTTGCTCCGCCCAGTCACCCAGAAACTGATTCATAAACAGTTTCGTTCTCTCTGAGCTCATTGGCGCGCTTTGCCACTGTTCCGCATCATACAGCAACACTTCGTGTGCGACGGGCTGAACGGTCAATAAACGCTGCGTACCCTGCTCACTTCCGCGCAGAACAAATCGATAGCGATCGCGAACTTTTTGGGGCGACTCCGAACCAAACAAGGTATCCCACCAACTACTTCTGTCTTCAACTATCCAGTCTGTCTCGATGATGGCCTGCTTGCGATCCTCTCTTGCAATCCGATACCCCCGACGCTCCATAAAATCCTTAATCGCCTGCCAAATTTCAATTTCACGATAATCAAACCACACGGTTGGGCCGCCATATTCATCTGACTTGACAACCCCAATGCCTTTGCCCACAGCCAAAAGCAGGGTCGGTGGTTTGTCTGACAAATGCTCGCCAACCGGTGCATTATTTTGCGCTTTCGTTTCAGGGACAGGATACTCATCACGCACCTGAGGTGCATCCAGTCCTTCCGGGATAGCCAATGCCTTATCCAGATGTGCGTCCACATAGGCAAATTCCGGATCGACCGCGTGATCATCCGTTTGAAACACACTGCATCCGGCCATCAGGTTCACGCTGGTCAAAAGAAACAGGCCACCGATCGTTTTTGTCATTTGTTTGCTCATGCGTCGATTAATCCCAACTGTTGCAAAGCCACTCGCAAAGGTTCTGCCTCCGTGTCATTTAATGGGACAAGGGGCAACCGAATGCCAGAGTCAATTTTCCCCATCTGGGCTAGTGCCCATTTCACAGGCATCGGGTTAGATGACACAAATAAGGCACGATGGAGCGGCAAAAGTTCCTCATTCAGTTGTTCGGCTTCTTCCCATTTGCTCTCGGCAGCCAACGCACACAAACGCGCCATCTTGTCGGGCACGACATTGGCAGTGACTGAAATCACGCCATCCCCGCCCTGCCGCATAAACTCACACGCCGTCACATCATCTCCACTCAACAAGCAACCCTCAACACCCAGCGACTTAAGGGCAAGCAAACGCCCAACATCTCCCGTGGCCTCCTTGATGCCAATGATATTGGGGTGCTCCATAAGGCGGGCCACTGTCTCAGGCTGCATATCCGTGACCGTACGCGCCGGAACGTTATACAGAATGAGCGGCAGCTCCGTCGCATCAGCAATGGTTGAAAAGTGGGCAATCAAACCAGCTTGGGTGGGTTTGTTGTAGTATGGCACAACCGACAGCCCAGCCTGCGCGCCAGCACGCAGTGCAATTTTTGAAAGGGCAATCGCATGCTGGGTATTATTACTTCCAGTCCCCGCAATGACGGGGCAACGCCCGGCGGCCACGTCAACACAGGTCGTGACAACCTCTTCAAACTCTTCATCAGACAGTGTTGCCGACTCCCCTGTCGTACCAACCGCGACTATCGCATCGGTGCCTGACTGAACGTGCCACTCAACAAGATCACGAAAGCGGTCATAATCAATACGACCATCAATCTGCATCGGCGTGACCAATGCGACCAAACTACCTTTGAACATATCATTTCGGTGGGTGTTATTAAGGCCGGTATAGTACTGATGGTCACGACAAATTACAACTGCTTGTCGCTTCCA
>RFGJ01000133.1 GCA_003696665.1 Gammaproteobacteria bacterium
CTCGGCTTCATCCATCATTCGCACCGCATCTTCAAACGTCAAAAGATCTTTCCTGATATATTGCGCCAACACATTCCGAAACTCACTCCGCCACAGTATGGGTGCAATCCACTCCGCATCTTTCAGCAGCGCCTTCTCTACCTGTTCAGACCGCTCGCTGCTCAGGTACAAATAGCCAATGATGTTGGTATCCACCACTATCATGGCCGCCCTGCCACCTTCATCGCATTGAATTCGTCATCACTGATAGGGTAGTGCTTTGTTTTTGCGCGCAACCGCCGCGCTCTTGCCAAATAGGCTTCGGGTTGTATCCTCCGGCTTCTTATCGCTCTCTCAATGCACAAAATAACTTCGCTGTTCACACTGCGCCGATTGAGCGCAGCATACTGCTTCAATTGAGCATACAGGTCTTCGGGAATGTTTTTTATCGTCAGGGTCGGCATATCGCCACCTCCAGAATGGTTTCTCTATGCATCCATTATGGAAGATGTGACCTATTTTGTCAAGAGTTTTCTCCCCGTTCTTGGGCGGCTAACGTGAGCGTTGGCGGCAGCGGCGGTGATTGCACTACCACCACGGCCAGCCCGCTACTCACTTTGCAATTCGCGCCCGCCTCCGCGCGCGGCGTAGCCGCTGTCCGCTGCAGCCGGTGTTAGCCGCCACCACTTGTGCGGAAACGCTGAATGCGTTCTTCTATCTCGGCTACGATTTCTCGGAGTGACCCCATATCTCCTGCGCCTACATACCCTTCCAATTCTCCCAAAATGGCTTCCATATCTGGTTGATAGGCATACATCAACGCCGCAATATCATTTTCATAAATGCTCACCCGCACAAAATCCCCCTGCCGATACAACGATGGCAAGGCATACAGTTTCAGCAATAGCAATCCTTCTACCGTTGCTATCAATACTTCTCGTTCCGCAAATGCTTGCTTGACCACATACTTTTGCTGGACTTGCCGAAAGAGTGGGTTCTTTGTCAACAAGATGTCAATCTGTAACCCTTGAAACGTTCCACGAGCAAAGTACGGATTATCCTGCTTCTCCACTTTGATTTCAGGCACTTTCTCCAGGTCAGCCAGCGCCATAATGAGGTCAATGTCCTGGGTGTTCCTGCCTTCAACATAATTCAACAAAGCCACGCCCCCGACCAACACATACCCCACTTGCTGTTCATCTAACAGCGCAAACAAACGACCCACAGCCGATAACAAAGAATCCGCTTCCATCCAGGGTTTCTCCCAATTCTGCGGATTGAACACAACCGCATTTTGAATAATTTGTCCAATCTCAACAAAATCTTTCAACATGGAATGCTCCACTCTAAGTTTAGCACAACTACCCTGAAGTATAGAGAACTCTGAGTATGGTATGGGGCGGCTAACGTGGGCGTAAGCCGCCCGCCGGTGGATGCAGATGAACCATACATTCAGTATAGCGCAAATTTGCAATTTCCGCGCCGCCTCACCTACCGCCGAAGGCGGGTC
>RFGJ01000134.1 GCA_003696665.1 Gammaproteobacteria bacterium
CCCTGCCAACGATGTACGAACGCCATAAAAGTGCTTGACAGTCGCTTCCACTCATCTTATGATGTGTATACGCGACAAGCGTAGATGGATATGAACATGCTATACTATAAACCACTTGGATTCGAACCAACGGAAATTCTTTGCAAACAAAATGAGGCCAATCAGGAGCTCTTACCAAATTGCAAGCATCTGTGCACTTGCTTCCCTCCCAACCTTAGCTATCAGGAGAGCGGTCATGCATAAGGCTCAACCAAAAGCAAAATACATCGCATCACTCCTAATTCAGGTGCTACATATCCCGGAAGATGGTTCGCTCGTTCCTGTATTTGGCTGCGGTCATGAGTCATCCAATCATGAAGCCATCACCTTTTGGGTGGAGACCAAAATAGACGAAATTGATGCAGAAGAGGTGATCTTTCGTTTGGAGCAGATGGCGAACGATCATTCCCGAACTGATCCGACAGGAGGTGTCAAGAACGATGGATGATACATTCACCTCCTGCTATACCGTCACGAACTTCGAGTCTCGCACCGCTCGTAATGGGCATCACTATCTGAGGCTTATGCTCGAAAACGCCTATGAAAGTGCCACAGCCAACTGCTGGCATGGCAGCTATATCGGGCCGGAATCCTTTTCTATTGGTGACATCGTCCGCATTTCAGGACGAAGAAAGATTCTGGATTTCCGTGAACTGGTCGATATTCACCAGGCATCCTTGCTCAAACCTCGCGGTGAGGATGTGATAATCAGCATCCCCAGATCCACCGCACCCAATCCAAACGATCTCGTACAACTGATTTCCATTGCGAAAAGCATTGGCTCCGGCCCCTTGAAAGAATTCATCTTCGAGGCATTCGGCGACCAGATGTTTGCACAAGCATTCATTAGCCTCCCAGCAAGCCAAAATCATCACCATCACCATCCCGGAGGCCTTCTCAGGCACAGCTTGGAATGTGTTGAAACTGTCCAAAGTTGTGTGCGCCAGAAAGACCACCGTGACATCGCAACCGTGGCTGCGCTGTTTCACGATGCTGGCAAGGTTCTGACGATGAAGAGCAACGGCAAAACCCCGCTCGGATACATGGTCGATCATGATTCGCTGACCTTGGAATGCCTCAGTGGCCCATTAGCGAACCTTGATACGTCATGGCCGGATGCAGGCATTGCGCTTCGCCATATTTGGACCTGCCGATCACGGCGACGCTGGGGCTTTGCCGCCCGAACATATCTGGCCGATGTCGTGCAACTGGCCGATCGCATCAGCGCTGAGACCGATGCTGAACAGCAGGCCTTTGCCGAGCTCCCGTCTTGGCGCAATCACGCCATGCATCCGGTCTCCGAGCAACGTTTCTGGCGACCTGCAGGTAATCTCTCTGAGACCTTCGAACCGGAGGTAGTAATGCAGGAGAATGTGCAACATGGCTAGAAGATTGCACGTCACCGTCGAACAACAGCCGAACATTGACCAGACCATCCTTTCACAACTGGCTGAGGAATATATCGCATGGCAAAACGAGCAGCTCTCTACCTAAGATCCAGCAAGGACCGGCATGATGTCAGCGTCGAATCTCAGCGACGCGAACTGCATCGCTATGCCCAAGAACAGGGCGATGTCATTGTTGCTGAATTCGTTGACAAGGTCGAGTCGGCGAAAACCGCCAACCGGCCGGCATTTCAGGACATGATAGCCGAGATCAAGTCAAAGAATTGTCGTTTCGAGCGAATCTACTGTTACGACACCAGTCGTTTCTCCAGACGGCAGTACGATGCCCAGCTATACAAGCACCTGCTGAAAAAGCACTGCGTTGAGCTGCATTTCCTGAAGCTTCCGAAAACGGATCCGCTGATGGACTCGGTGCTCGAGTCCTTGATGGAAATCTTTGACGAATTTCATTCACAGAAGTCAAAAATGGACGGCCTTCGTGGCATGCGGGAGAACGTCCAACAAGGATGGCGTGCCGGTGGCCGCGCACCGATCGGCTACAAGCTTGAAAAAATCGTCGTCGGAACTCGCGATGGCGAACCCATCACCAAGAGTCGGCTTGTTCCCGATCCCAAGACATTCGACAAGATTCAGGCCTACCTCAGAGGAAGACTCAACAATGTTGCCCGCAAGCACCTGATTCGGGAGCTAGGCATCAAGTGTGCTGAAACCACAATGATCTATGTTGAGGAATCGGCCCTGACCTATGCCGGGCATACGGTGTGGAACCGTCACAATGAATGCATCGATGGCAGATATATCGGAGGCTCCCGCTACAGGGATCGCAAGGAATGGGTTATCCAGCGCGATACCCATGAGGCGATGATCACGGAAGAAGAAGCCGAGACGTTGATCGCCC
>RFGJ01000135.1 GCA_003696665.1 Gammaproteobacteria bacterium
AGTTGCGGCGCGGGGAGCATGGTCCGCAGTGTGGCCAAGTTTTCAGCCAACATGGGCATGTCAACGTTAAGAATGTTTGCCACCCAGCCTACAAGTTGAAGTCCCCGATTTTGGATGCTTTCTATAGTCAACAGTGCATGGTTCAAGCAACCGAGGCGCAGACCAACGACCAAAATCGTCGGCAATTGTTTTTGTTGCACCCAGTCCGCCAGTGTTTCACGTTCATTGAGCGGCAGAAGAAAACCGCCGGCCCCTTCGATGACCAGGGTATCGACATCGTAGGCGAAGGCATGGCGAGTTTTTGCCTCAATTTCAGCGATCGACAGCGGCTGATTTTGTTGTTTCGCCGCGATGTGCGGTGCAATGGGAGGTTCAAACACGAACGGATTGACTTCCTCAAGGGGCTGCCAGTCGCCCGCAGCCTGCTGTAATGCCAGCGCATCATCGTTGACCAAACGTTTTCGTTTCGGACACCACTGTGCGCCGCTGGCCACTGGCTTGAGCACCGCGACCTTTCTGCCACGGGCGCGCAACCAGCGAAGCCAATGCACCGAGAACGTCGTTTTGCCAACTTCGGTGTCCGTGCCAGTGACGAAATAGGCGTTCATTTGGATGACCCTGGTTCGTCAAGCGACACGATATAGACATCATCTCGCTTCGCCATCGGCGCTTTGGTTTCACTGCCCCAGGCATGGCCGTACACCACTTCCCATGTGGCTGGAATCCACCCCTCTTCAGTTCGGTAGGGTTCATAGGCGGCCATCAGTTGTTTCAACTTCCCACGCCCCATGAGGCCACCAGACGCCTCGGCCTTGACTGTGTTGGCCCCAATGGCTTTCAGTTCACGCAATAATTGGGGCACGTCACGGTACGTTGTGGTCAGCCACTCCGCATCCATCACGGGCTGACTAAAGGCAGCACGCAACAGGGCGTCGCCCACGTCATGCAAATCAGTGAATTCGTTGACATGCGTACCAGAATCAATGGCCGCCCAACTGGCTCTGAGCTCTTTGAGTGTGTCCACGCCAAAGGTCGAAAACAACAATAATCCTCCGGGTTTGAGCACCCGTTGCCACTCGCGAAAACAGGATGACAAATCATCCACCCATTGCAAGGCAAGATTGGAAAAAAGAAAGTCGATGCTGTTGTCTTCAAAAGGCAGCGCGCTCATGTCACCTATCTGAAATCGCGTTTTGGAAAACCAACGGCGTTTTTTCTTGGCCTGTTGGATCATCCCTTGCGCGATGTCGATGCCAAAGACCTTAGCTTTCGGAAAACGACGTGCCAACGCAAATGTGCATTCACCGGTGCCACAACCGGCATCGACAATTGTGAGCGGCGCACAGCGAATATAGTCCAGCCGTTCCATGAGCCGCTGTCCAATTTCCCGTTGGAGTACGGCATGGTCATCGTAGGTCTGTGCTGCTTTCGAAAATCGAGAGGCGATGCGCTCGGTCAGTGACATGCTGCCTCCAAAAACGGTGCCACCACATCCAAAAAAGCGTCCGGGTGCGAAATAAACGGGGCATGGCTGGCTTTAGCGAAAATATGTTGCTGACTGTTCGGCGCCAAAGCCGCCACGTCATCGGCCGATTTCACTGGCACCAGACCGTCCAACCGTCCGTAGAGACGTAACCAAGGGCAGGTGATTTGCCCGATCTGTGCTCTCAGATCCGTCGTACGGAGGATATCCAAACCACCGCGCAAGGCGCGCGGTGCTGGCTCGCCGTACTGAAATACCTGCGTCTTCAGAAATTCAATGTCGTCCCGCTGGGTCTCGCTGCCCATGGTTTGAATCGCAAGAAATCGGATCAAGGTGCCTCGGTAATCCTCAAGCAACAGGCCAGCAAACTGATCCAGCACTTCCGGTTTCATGGCGTGAGGCCAGTCTGGTGCCTGAATAAAACGCGGTGAGGCCGCCACCGTGATCAACCCTTGCACCTTGTCCGGATGGCTGGCGGCAACATGCATGGCCAGCATGCCACCCAGTGACCATCCCAACCACAGGGCCTGAGACGGTGCCACATCAAGCACTTGCGAAGTCAGCATATCCATGGTGTAGGCTTGGTTGGGCACAGCGGAGCGACCAAATCCCGGCAAATCCACAATATGCACACGGTATTTCTGCGACAGCCAAGGCACCACTTGCGCGAAAATTCCGCCATGCAAGCCCCAGCCATGGAGCATCACCACATCCGGCCCTTGGCCAATTGTTTCCACGAAAGGTTTCATGTTGTTTGCCTCGATTCAATAACTTCTGCGTCGCGCCAAAGCGACCGATGCTGCCACAATGACGTGAGCAGCCGTTCAATGTCTTCTTGACGGTGCTGTGCCGACAACGTGATGCGCAGGCGCGCCGCGCCTTTTGGCACCGTCGGTGGTCGGATGGCTGGCACCCACAGGCCATCTTCGGCCAGCGCTTCTGCCAACTTGAGCGCGCGTGCCTCGCAGCCGACCACTATCGGCTGAATGGCGGTTTCCGAAATCGCCGCTCGCCCCATCTGCGTTAAACCAGCGGTGAACTGTTCGATGTTTTTGCGTAATTGCTGGCGCAGTTCCGGTTCATGTTCGAGACACTGAATGGATGCCAATACCGCAGCGGCAGCGGGCACGGGCAAAGCAGTGGTGTAAATATAAGGCCGGGCGAATTGACGAAGCGCCTCGATAATTTCGACGGGACCGGCCACCGCCGCGCCAAAGCCACCAAGTGCCTTGCCAAAGGTCACCGTCAATGCCGAAAGTTCATCGGGTCTGATACCTTGTGCTTCCACCAAGCCGCCACCGTTGTCGCCCAACACACCGATGCCATGGGCATCGTCCACCACCAGCGCGGCGTCATGTGCACGCGCGAGCGCGACCAGTGCTGGCAATGGCGCACAATCGCCATCCATTGAAAACACGCCATCTGTCCAAATGATTTTGGGAGCGTTGTTTTTCTCAAGCAGCTGAGCTAAATGCGCCATATCCAGGTGACGATAACGACGAAATTTCGCCTGCGATAGCCGAAGGCCGTCGATGATGGATGCGTGCACCAGCCGGTCAGCCAAGACCTCGACCTTATTGACGAGCACTACAGAAGCAATGGCCAGATTGGCCATGTAGCCTGTCGAAAACAACAGGGCCGAAGCACAACCTGTGAGCCTTGCCACGGCCGCTTCCAATTCGTCGTGTGGCGCATAATGACCGGTGACCAAGTGTGACCCGGTGCTCCCCCAGCCAAAGCGGCGAACCGCCTTGGCGACTGCTTCTTTCACTTTCGGGTGATGGGCAAGCCCTAGGTAATCGTTTCCTGAAAAGTTGACGTAGCGCGCGCCATCATGCACGCGCACCCGGCCATCTGCCTCGGTAGCTGGCCGGGCAATGCGCCATAATCCCGCACTTCGCCAGTCCTCGAGTCTTCGCTGAATACTTTGGTCAAGCCAGGCCGGTGTCATCAATGTGCCGCATCATGATATAGAGCAGTTTCATCTCGCCATACGGGCGCTTCGGTCATCAAACTATCCCCTGCTTCGGCCTCAATCTCAATGCCAAGCTCAGCCAGCAAACGCTGATCTTTTTCTGTTTGCGGGTTCGGGGTAGTCAGCAATTGTTCTCCATAGAAGATGGAGTTCGCACCCGCCATAAAACACAGTGCTTGCAGTTCGTCGCTCATGGATTCGCGACCTGCGGACAATCGAACATAGGCGCGAGGCATCAGGATACGAGCCACGGCAATGGTCCGCACAAACTCAAACGGCGAGACTGGCTCTGCATTCTCCAATGGCGTACCTTTCACCGCCACCAGTTGATTGATAGGCACTGAATCTGGATGCGCCGGGAGTGTGGCCAGTGTCCACAACATCTGCCAGCGATCTTCTTCACTTTCGCCCATGCCGATGATTCCGCCAGCACATACTTGGATCCCGGCATCACGCACATAGGCCAGCGTCTGCAATCGATCAGCAAAGGTGCGGGTGGTGATGATTTCACGGTAGTAGCGCTCAGACGTGTCAATGTTGTGGTTATAGTAGTCCAATCCAGCTTCTTTGAGTGCTTGCGCTTGGTCTTGCGTCAACATCCCTAGGGTGACACAGGTTTCCAGACCCAGCGCCTTGACTTGACGCACCATTTCAAGCACAACGCGAAAATCTTTGTCCCGCGGGCGACGCCAGGCTGCGCCCATACAAAAGCGGGTTGCGCCACGCGCTTTTGCGGCCCGAGCCCGCTCCACCACTTCTTCCACGGCCATCAATTGTTCGCGCGTCAGCCCAGTATCATAGCGTGCACTCTGCGGACAATACTTGCAGTCCTCCGGACAGGCGCCCGTTTTGATGCTAAGCAGAGTGCTTGTCTGAACACGGTTCGGACGAAAATGCATTCGATGGATCCTTTGTGCTTGATACACAAGCTCCATCAATGGATGCGCGGCAATGGCATAAACTTCCTCTCGCGTCCAGTCATTGCGCGGCTGTCCGCTGAACAATTTTTCTTCTGAAATCATTTATAATGGCTCCTCAGCATGGATGCCTCGGATGATACAAGGCCAGCCAAAACTGTCAACCTGGAGCTCGCACGGACGTGAACAACTGGTTATTTTTTGACCGCTCTCAATTTTTTGGTATTTGTCCTGTGTGTCGATACGCATTGGATGCGCCCTACCTCTGCCTCTCATGTCGAAAGGCAATGTTGACGAACCACCCTCGCTGCCCAACCTGTGCAGAACCCATGGCGAGCGAGACGATGGCTTCTTGTGGGCAATGCCAAAAACGTCCCTTGCCAATGACTCAGGTCGTCGTTGCCACGGATTATTCCCGTGCCGCACCACTGATTCACGGCCTTAAGTTTCGACATCAACATCACTGGGCTGAAGTGTGCGCTGAACTGCTCTGGCAACGCATACAAACGGATGGCATTGAAATCCCTGGTCCATTGGTACCGATGCCGCTTCACTGGCGTCGAAAACTTTGGCGAGGCTACAATCAGGCCGAGCTGATTGCCCGGGCGCTTAGCCGCCGTCTTGAACAACCAGTTGTCACCCTCTTACGCCGAAAGCGTGCCACCAAAAAACAACACGAACTGCCCAAATCACAGCGCCGACGAAATGTCTCAGGTGCCTTTTGCTGCCGTCAGACACCACCGAGTACTGTCATCCTGATTGATGATGTGATGACTTCGGGAGAAACAGCGGCGGCCGCGACTAAGGCCTTGCATCACGCCGGATGCCAAAAAGTTTTCCTCTGGTGTGTGGCCAAAACATCGCGTTTGCAGTAGCCTAGCACCATTCACAACCAGTCTTTTGCTCCGGTGCTTTCTGCTGCTCACGCTCGTCGAATATTGACACTCACACTGCCCATTCTGGGTGGTATGATTTCGCAAAACATTCTTAACCTCGTCGATGCCGCGATGGTCGGCCGTCTTGGCTCAGCTGCGTTAGGCGCAGTTGGCTTGGCTGGGTTTGTGAACTTTTTGGCCATGAGTCTCTTTATTGGCCTGGCCACTGGCGTGCAGGCACTGGTCGGCCGCTTTATCGGCGGCAATCGAATCTCAGAGGCAGCCTATCCTCTCAATGCCAGTCTACTGCTCAATCTCGTGATCGCCGTTCCGCTCTCTATCCTACTGGTGCCATTGTCTGACGCCATCATGCGAGCGCTGACCAGCGAGCCCGCAGTGATCCGAGAAGGGACCCCTTATCTTCAAACACGTATGGCGGCCATTGCCGCCATGGGTGCCAACTTCAGTTTTCGGGGTTTTTGGTCAGCAGTCGGGCGCCCTGGCGTTTATTTGCGGACGCTGCTAGCCATGCATGTATTAAATGTGGTGCTCAATTATGTCCTAATTTTTGGTAAGTTCGGCGTGCCTGCATTGGGCACTCTTGGCGCTGGCCTTGGCACCGCCATTGCCATGACCGTGGGCACACTCTCCTACACGGCGATCGCTTTCAAAAAAGGTCGCCATTATGGTTTCCTTCGCGGCTTACCGAGCACCGAGACGATGGGGCAACTTATCCGTACTGCGCTGCCGGCCTCCGTTCAGCAATTTTTCTTTTCTGCCGGGTTTACCGTCCTGTTCTGGATTATTGCGCAGATCGGCACACAAGAACTGGCAGCTGCCAATGCTGTGGTGAATTTGATGCTGGTGGCCATTTTGCCTTGCGTGGCATACGGTATTACGGCCAACACACTGGTCAGCCAAAGCCTTGGCGCCAAACGACCGGAAGCGGCATACCAGTGGGGGAAAGAAGTGGTGCTGGTGGCCATGGCGAGCGTGTTCGTCATTGGCCTGCCAATGGGACTGTGGCCAGAACCCATCTTGAAAATCTTTTTGCATGAACCTGAAGCTTTGGCCAAAGCCATTATTCCACTTCGCATCGTCGGATTTGGGATGATTGTGGATGCGGTGGTCCTGGTATTATTCAATGCATTGCAAGGCGCTGGTTTGGCGCGTCAGGCCATGACGGTGAGCCTCTTGACGCAGTGGGGATTTTTCTTGCCCTTGGCTTGGTTGGTTGGGCCATATCTCGGTTACGGACTCTCCGCCATCTGGGGCGTGCAATTGATTTATCGCATCATACAAACGATCTGGGTATATCATTTGTGGTCACACCGGGATTGGCAAAAACACCTCGATTTTGGAGTGACATCATGAATTTGCACCGGGCGGTCAGACAACTTTCCCAAATGACAAAAGAAACGTTCTCGCAATTGAGCGACAGCGAATTACATCAGTACGCTCAAGCAACTGGTGTGCCCGTTGAGGACCTGAAAAAACTCCAGTTTTCTGGCGTCAAGACGCCCCATTTCAGCCGCAGTTGCCCGCACGGCCATCAATCGCCTAAAGGCCAACACCCGAACGCTTACGCCTTGCTAAAAGATGCGGTCGCTTTCTCGGCCCATGCCCCCCATCCAGATGAACTTGCTAAATTCAGCATTGAAGACCAGCTCAGAATCCTAGGTAAGCACAGGTTTTACGATCAGTTGGCCGAGGCCATCGCGCATATCTGGCAAACCATGGAAGCTTGGCGGATTGAACACAAGGCATTGCTTGGCGTCGTTCAAGAGCAAAAGCTCCCCAGCGGCCACACCGCCATGAGCCTCGTCCCGTTGAACGCGCAACAGGTTCATCGATTATCACAGTCTCCTGATCACTACACTTTTTTCGCTCAATTAATCTATTACACGCGCCAACACTGGGGCGCCAGTTTGATGCACTGGCGACAGTTGAACCGCCAAACTGCGCGCTGGCCCGAATTTGTGCCGCCGATTGTCATTCCAACGCGAGCGCAAGTGCCTTTTGCTGAGATACTGTGGCGCGGTGTCAATACGGCCATTAAGATCATCTACAGCATTCAGTGGCTATTGATCCAATTACACGGGCCATTCGCCTCTAAAGAGGCTTGGCACAAGACCCAACAACAAAACTACAGTTTTGCTGCGTTGCTGGCCTCCAGCAGCTTATCTACCTTCGAACCCATGGAGCGTTCTCTTGTCATGGCGACACCGGCACACACCATTGACTATATGGTGAAGCATGGCATTTTGAAAACACGTCCTGCCATCGGAGAGCGCACAGGACTTGAGATGTTGTCACCAGAGAAATTTCGGTTGCTGACGCCGACAAACACCTTAGATTTTAGCGAAGCTGCGATAGCGCAACTGCAGACAATGCCACTTTTGGGCGACGTGCTGATCAAAAAGTGCCCGGCACTCAAAGTCAATGTCGTGCGATATATGTATGACTGGGTGGTCGAGGTCGTCAATCATTATCTGCCCCCACAGCTGAATCCGGTGATGACGTCAGAGACAGGTCCCAGCGTTCGCCAATAAGTTGTTTGAGTGTTTCAATACTCGCGCCGGGTAGGCAACTGGCATAGTTTCGCCACCGCCCGATAGAGGAACGGTAAATCGGTCGCACCACCTGATGATAGCTAGGCGTATTAATTTGTTGTTGTCCGCGAGCATGTACATAAAATTTTAATTGTCTTTCGTCGAAAGGTTCCCCTAAGAACGCCATTAAACTCGTCAAAGTACTGCGTGGCTCAGTGACCAATGCTTCATATTCAACCACCCTGACATAACCTGTGTCAGTCACTTCGATATGCGTCACCAGTTCATTTAGCTTAAGCCAATAACGGATGGAATCGGCCATATCCAGAAAAGGCACAAGTGTTGGATGGGGGCGAAACTCCTGCATAAAGGCACTTAACGCGGCATCAAGCGGATGGCGGCGAACAATGACAATTTTGGCATTTGGAAACAGTCTTCGAATCAGTGGCCAAAACAGAAGATTAAGGGGCAATTTATCGACAACGATCGCTGACGATGTTGGCGCTAACTGCCAGTAACGCGCACGCAGTTCTGCTGCTTTCGTATCCGTCAGTGGCGACAATAAATCGCCCCAGTTGGACGCCACTTCAGCAGCCAGTTTCTCCATAATTGGCCATTCGTCAATGACTTGGAAGCGTTCATGTGCGTCAAGCATTTGGTGCACCAGTGTGGTGCCAGATCGTGGATAACCAACCAGAAACACCGGTGCGTTGTCATCTGTCGCATTGGGCTTAGGCTGATAGCGCTTGAGCGCCTCAAGCCAACGCCAAAGCGCGTCATCAAACCACGCACTAGGCCACAATGGCTTGGCATAACCATTGGCGTCACGCGCCGCCTCATACGCTTTTTGCCACTGTCCTGC
Source organism: Gammaproteobacteria bacterium (assembly GCA_003696665.1). Classification (NCBI taxonomy): domain Bacteria; kingdom Pseudomonadati; phylum Pseudomonadota; class Gammaproteobacteria; species Gammaproteobacteria bacterium. Next base: position 8,665 of record RFGJ01000135.1, read on the forward strand.
GGCGTCAAATATTCGAGCGGCTTCGTAGTGACTGCTGGCTCGAAACCACGGCGGAGCATCATTCAACGCCAAACATTCAGCCACTTTCTTTTGTGCCTCGACAAGTTCTCCTTGGCGACGCAGAACGCTTGCTTCTGCCAATTGAATCAGTGGATGTGCCAGACCGCGCGCATGTGCTTCCTGCACAAACTCGGCGGCCTGCGCCACCTGATTGAGCTGTTCACATACACGTATCAAATTCGCCCAAGCGAGCACGTCATCTGGTGTCTCCCGAACTTGGGCTTTCAGAAGTGGCAAGGCTTCCGCTGCACGACCGGACGCCAAAAGCGCCTGAATTTTTTGTCTAATATCCCTATCGGGACCCGATCCCATCAAAGGCACCGCTAATCCCGAAAGTTTTCAAATTGCAAAGGCAAACCAAATGACGCCGCACGAAGGGAGGCGATCACCGCCTGCAGATCATCCCGTTTCTTGCCACTGACTCGAATCTTGTCACCTTGGATCTGCGCCTGTACTTTCAATTTGGTGTCCTTGATGTGCTTGACAATTTTTTTGGCCGTCTCACTGTCAATCCCATTTTGTACCTTCACGGTCATTTTCACCAATTTGCCACTCGCAACAGGCTCCTCTTTTGTGAAAGCAGTGATGTCGATCCCGCGTTTCACAGCGCGTTGGCATAAGACTTCAAACAGTTGTCTCACCTGATAATCACTTTCAGCGTGCAGTATCAACTCATCCCCATTGTCTTCGATGCCAAAGTCAACGCCCTTGAAATCAAACCGGTTGCCCAGTTCTCTACGCGTTTGGTCAAGTGCATTGGTCAATTCATGACGATTCACTTCAGACACCACATCAAATGAAGGCATACGCCCCTCCGTCTTGTGTTCTTATTCTGATGAAGACATTTGCCCTTCTTTCGCATCCAGTGCGACTGTGAAGGCATCTCTCGCCCGCTCTTCGGCAATCAACTCAACCAGCCAATTTTTGAATGCCACAACCTTTGGTCGATCGGCCCAAGCTTTCGGGCAGACTAAGTCATAGGAATAACCGGTTGGCAAGACAATGTCAAAAGGCCGTACCAGTCGTCGGGTTTGAATATCGGCTTGCGCCAACACACTGTGCCCGATCGCAATGCCCTGGCCATACCGTGCGGCCTGCAGCACAAGGTTAGAGTGGCTAAAAATTGGGCCATGTGTGGGGTCGACTTCATCTGCCCCCGCCAACTCGAGCCAACGCCGCCAGTTTTCGGTCGATTCATCATGTAACAGGGTATGATACTTCAGGTCGTTGGGCTCACGAAGAGGCTTGTCTCCCAGTAATAATTCCGGCGCACATACCGGGACCAAGTATTCGTCCAGTAAACCTTCCACTTGCAGATCATCGGAATAGTCGGAAGGCTTGCCAAAGAAGATCTGCACATCGACATCATCTCGCGAGAAATCAGCCAGCTTATCGACCGCCTTAAGGCGAACATCAATGTCGGGATACGCTTTAGAAAATAAATTCAAGCGCGGCACCAACCAGGTGACAGCAAACGTTGGCACCACCGCGACCGTCAACGCACCGCTCATGCCCGCCATTTTCAACCGCTCCGTGGCCTCGCCAAGCTGCTCGAAAATCTTTCGTATGGTTGGCCAGTAAGCTTGGCCTTCTTCAGTCAATAACAGAGTTCGATGACGACGGACAAAAAGCTTTACCCCCAAAAAATCTTCTAATGATTTTATTTGCTGACTCACGGCGGCTTGCGTGACACACAATTCCTCGGCAGCGCGGGTAAAGCTCAAATGCCGTGCGGCCGCATCAAAACCTCTTAAGCTGTTCAGTGGCGGCAATCTTCGTGGCATGACTGTCTCCTTATTTGCGACAAACTTGTCATCATCCTGACATATTCGTGCGCCATCATACGCAGCGTCGGAGCCATTTTATGCATAAATAAAATTTATGCAAGTCATTACAAATGATCGTTTGAATGACAAAGGTAACCGACCTATAGTACGCGCCGTAGCCAAGGCTCGCCCTTGAGTTTACGGAAAGCGCAGGTTTGACGGACTAAACAGCAGCGGGGTGACGAATATGCAACAGTCTGCAGCGTTAAAACGAGTGTCAGCTTTTATTGTCGCGGCACTTTTAATGGTAAATGCTTCTTCCTTTGCTAGCGCATGGCAGGAAGAATCAGAGGCATCGACGGCCAAAATGGTTGTGGTGGCGACTTTGTCGGAACAGCTTTATGCCGAGGTCTATCAGTCTGTCCGCAAAGTCTCGCTGGAAGCGGCGGCACATATGCTGTCTAAATCCGAGCTTATGGCCAGTATGGATTGGATCAAGTCGGTGCCACCGGTTTCAGAAGCGGTCGTGCTTATGGAACCTTTTTCGGCAAAGCCGGTCGGAGTCTCCGAGTAAGTTTTGCCAAGACCCAGTGTTGACGGTTTGTTGTTTGAGTGATGCGTGATTTCCGTAGGAAACTCGCAAAGCCTCCTTGAAAATTGTTAGCGACGTGGTTGAATCAACGCATTAGGCTTCCCTCCCTCCCTGGCCTATGATTCAACCCTTTGCTAAGAGGCCAACTGGACGTTGGCCTTTTTTTTTGCCTAATTTCATTGACTTGGGCATGATAAGCACACTTGGCACTGAAGATCTGCGTATGCTTACCATCAAAGCTGGTCGCAAAGCGCTAAAACTCATCAAGCAGCACGGTCTGCATCCAGAAATGTTTTACGGCATGATTGGTGCGTCCGGCGGCCCAAAATGGTTCACGCTCTACGGCCTTGATGATTATTTGGCCTCTGAGTTTTGGCCAAAGGTCTCGCATCCGATAACCACGTTTGGCAGTTCCGCTGGTGCATGGCGTATGGCCTGTCACGCCTGTCAACATCCAGCCGACGCGCTATCTCGGCTGGCAGAGTACTATGCGCACGAGACCTACTCTCCGAACGCTGACCGTCACGAAATTACCACGAAAGCCCGCAAAATGCTGAGCGCCTGCCTGTCACCCGAAGACCGCCTAAGCATTCTCAACAATGATAAGTTCAGGACCCACATTGTTGCGGTACGAAGTCGTGGACTAACAGCATCTGAACGTCACTGGTCACAGGCACTTGGCTTACTGCTCACGGCCACGGTCAACACGATCAGTCGCCGAGCACTTCGACTGACCTGCGAGCGCGCTGTCTTTTACACCGGCACACACAGCCGTTTTCCAAACGACGGACTGCCCACGCTGTCCGTGCCACTCAGTGACGCCAATTTTGAACAGGCTTTGATGGCATCAGGTGCCATTCCACTCGTGCTCTTTGGTCAGAAAAATATTCCCGGTGCGCCGAATGGCTGCTATCGTGATGGCGGCCTCATCGATTACCATTTTGATGTGCCATTCTCCCAGCACGAAGGTCTATTCCTCTATCCGCACTTTTACGATCACATCGTGCCTGGGTGGTTTGATAAAGCACTCAAATGGCGCAAAGTGCATGCGGCGTGGTTAGAGAATGTAGTGCTGATCGCGCCTAGCCGTGACTTCGTCCGCGCATTGCCCTATCAAAAGATCCCCGATCGAAAAGACTTTACCAAACTGGCCGCGCGTGAACGGTTCTCCTACTGGGAAAAGGTGTTATCAGAAAGCAAGCGCCTTGCAGACGCACTCGACCACATCATCCGGAAAGGGCCCACGCCAGCCTCACTGAGACCGCTCACATCTTAAAGACCGCGCTCCCACTCGGCCCTCAGCGGCACCGTATCCGGCGCCGTGAGGGCTTGATCGATGGTCGCCAATAATCTGTCTTTGTCTCGGGGCAAAGTGCCCTTCAACACCAAATAATTTGAGGCGTGATCCGAGCGAAATAGACTGTTCTCGAGCGTTAACTCCGACAAGAATAATCTTAATTCTTGCAGCAACTCTGGCAAGCTCGGCATTTCAAACTGCCCAGCAAAACCTTCTTGAAGTCGCGCTGTCCCAAACGGAAACGAGACCACTAATGTCGACACATATTTCGGTTGTGTTTCGTTGAGCAACCACGCCGAATGTCGCGCATGTTGCTGCCAGTATTTTCGCCCACCCAACCCGTTCAATATCATCACCGACGTCGTGATGCCTGCTGAGTGTAATTTCAACAGCGCATCTCTATGCGACAAATACGTCTCGCCTTTGTCGACCATTCGCAGAACCTCGTCATCTCCAGATTCGACACCAACGTAAACCAACCGCAGGCCAAGCGCCCGTAGCTCTGCCAGTTCCTCGATCCGCTTACGACGAAGGTTTCTCGGCAAACAATAACTTGAGATGCGTTGAACTTCCGGAAAATACTTTCGAATCAGTATCAGTCTTTCCTTAAGTCGACGCACAGACAGTGCCATGGCATCACCATCTGCCAGGAAGATACGCGGCACATGCGCATATTGTTGGCGCGCCATCTGCAAATCGCGCTCAAATGCTTGCAATGATTTGAACGTAAACCGCTTTTGTGGCGAGGTGTACATTTCGCAAAAACGGCAACGATTCCACGAGCAACCATTGGTCACCTGCAGAATCAATGACTTCCATTCGCTCGGTGGCCGAAATACTGGTTCAATATAGTTCAGCATATCCTTACCCAGCAGGCGCGACCCACTGCATTAACATACCGGTCAACCACGCACCGTACGTGCCAAGCGCATAGCCAAGTACGGCCAATAGCGCGCCCACGGGCGCCAGCGAGGGATGAAACGCCGACGCCACAACGGGTGCCGAGGCGGCACCACCGACGTTGGCCTGACTGCCAACGGCCATAAAGAAAACTGGCGCTTTCAGTAACCAAGCCATTGTCAATAGCAATAAAGCATGAATGCTCATCCAGATAAGACCAACGAGAAAAATACCGGGATTATCCATAATGGCGGTGATGTCCATTTTCAAACCAATGGTCGCCACCAGTACATAAATGAACGCCGACCCCACCTTGGAAGCGCCCGCGGCTTCTAGGTGATGAGCTCGCGTCATCGACAAAATCAGCCCACCTGTGGTCGAAAAGACCACCAGCCAGAAAAATTGGCTTGCCATCGTGCTGTTTTCCATGCCCGGACGATTGGCAAAAAATCCCGCAGTGATATCTGCCAGTGCATGCGCCAGCCCCACGACGCCAAAGGCAACGGCTGCAATCAGCATGAGATCCGTCAACGACGGAATTCGAGCATGCTCTGCCTGAAACTTTTCAACCGATTCTCGCAGTGCTTCAATGGCAGAAGTATCGGCACCAATTTTGTCGTCAATTTTTTTGGCTCTCGCCGCCAAGACCAACAAGACCGCCATCCAAATATTGGCCACAATAATGTCGACAGTCACCATCATTGAAAACACATGATCACCCACGGAAAAAACCTCTTTCATCGCCGCTTGGTTCGCCCCGCCGCCTATCCAACTGCCGGCAATGGTCGTCATGCCACGCCAGACCGCGTCTGGCCCATGACCTGCAACCACTTCAGGGGCCAAGAGGCTCATTATCCATATGGCCGCTGGGCCACCAATCACAATCCCAACGGTTCCCGTGAGAAACATAGCCAACGCCTTAGGCCCAAGCTGCAAGACTTTCTTGAAATCCGTCGCCATTGTCAGTAGCACGAGCGATGCGGGCAATAAATAGCGTGACGCCACAAAATACAGGCGACTTTCCTCGGCATTGACCAGTCCAAAACTATTCAGCAAAGACGGCAAAAAGTAACACAACAACAGGGCCGGGAAGAAAATATAAAAACGCTTCCAGAAACGACTCGGCAAAGCGTGCGTATAAAACACGGCACCAAGCATTACGGCAAGAATACCGAATAACACTGCATCGTTATGAATCATGATCAATCCTATTTTTGGCGAGTGCCCTTGAGTACCCAGGCTGGCCCAATCAAAAGAAATTGTATGTCTTTGAAAAAGGAAGGCTTTTTGCCTTCAATACGATGCCCCCAAAACTGACCAATCCAAGCCAGAATAAAAAGCCCTATTGCCCCCCACATCAGTGGCAAAGACATCCAGGTTTCCCACAACCAAACCACAAGAATATTGGCGAGGGTATAGCTGGTCATCACCACGCTCGGGCGCCACCCGAATTGGCCATAAAATATGGCGATCACAATCACGCCCAGCCACGCCCAGCGAAAATGCCACGGCATCATGGCATCAGGCACCGGCAACGCCCATAACATGGCAAAAACCGTCCAATAAATGACAGGCACACATATCCTATGAATGGCCTTATTCACCGGGTGTTGATGACTTTCGCCGTAGGCATTCAACCAATCGTCCAAGGTTTTTTTCATCCACAAATCTCGCTATGATGGCCACAGTCGAATTTCACCGAAGGTCTAATATGCCGCAAATTTTGCGCGCAATCAAAGACGACATCACTCGTCGGCAAGTGGATGCCATCGTCAATGCCGCCAATCATACCTTGCTTGGTGGCGGTGGTGTCGATGGCGCGATTCATCGTGCGGCTGGTCCTGAACTGCTGGCCGAATGTCGAACACTTGGCGGTTGTGATACCGGAGATGCCAAACTCACCCGCGGCTATCGATTGCCAGCACGTTATATTATCCATTGTGTTGGCCCCGTCTGGCGCGGTGGTCACCATCACGAACCGACTCAATTGACATCTTGCTATCGGAAAGCAATGGCGCTGGCGCGCGCTCATCGCATCACGTCATTGGCCTTTCCTGCCATCTCATGCGGCGTCTATGGTTATCCAAAACAAGCGGCGGCGGAAATTGCTGTCACGACACTCCTTGATGAACTACCCAAAAGTCCTGAAGTACGACTGATCGAGCTTGTGGCGTTCGACGATGACATGCATCGCATCTATCAAAACCTGCTCGGAGGAAGCGAGTATGCCTTATCTGGCCATTAAACACGCACACATGACATTCGTAGCGATCAGTCTCAGTCTTTTTGTGTTTCGTGCGCTCTTAAACCTGCGGGGCGTGCCATGGCGCAACTGGGTGTGGCTGCGCATAGTGCCACACATCAATGACACTTGCCTGTTTCTGGCTGGCGTTTGGCTCGCCGTCATTGGCGGATTTCAACCTCTGGATCACCCTTGGCTGGCCGGTAAATTGGTCCTGCTTCCGTTATACGTCGTGGCGGGTGCCAAAGCGCTGAAAGCCACCCACCGCAAGACACAGTTTCAGTGGACAATCATCGCCATTTGCATTTTTGCTGCTATGCTTGGTTTAGCCATTGTGAAACCTTTTTACTGACATGCAGCAGTGGATTATTGGCACCATTGTCGCCGTCATCGGCATTGGGCTTGTCCTTTGGCTCTTTTTCTGGCCATCATGGCGCGCCCGCCGCATTCTTCAAAAGCCATTTCCACGCCAATGGCGGCGCATCTTGCGCCAGCGAGTACGCCTTTATCAAATTCTGCCACCACCTTTGCAAAGACGACTGGAACACTTCATTCAGCTTTTTATCCACGACAAAAAGTTCTATGGTGCAGCTGGCTTAGTCATCACCGATGCCATTCGTGTGACCATCGCAGCGGAGGCTTGCGTATTGATTCTTGGGCGAACCATCGACGAGTATGCAAAACTCCGCTCGATAGTAGTTTATCCCAGCAGTTTTCTTGCCGATGAACAAAACCAAGTCATTCGCCTAGGCGAAAGCTGGCACAACGGGCGCGTGATCATTGCTTGGGATGAGGTGGCGAACCATAGTCTCTATTTGCCACCTGGTCACAATGTCACAATCCACGAATTTGCCCATCAATTGGACAGCCAGGATGGTTATTCGGATGGCATCCCCAATATTCCAGCTTCGGCGATCCATATCTGGAGCCAGGCCTTCTCTCATGCCCTAGCTGGTTTGAGGCAACAACTCCAGGCTGCCCAGCCGACGTGGTTAAATCCTTACGCAGCCACTAATGCCGCCGAATTTTTTGCCGTCTGCAGTGAAGCATTCTTCACCGATCCATATGCCTTTGAAAAGCATTATCCTGACTTGTTTCAGCTTTTGCGTTCATTTTATCGGCTGGATCCAAGAGAATGGTTCACATCACGCGCATCACAAGATGCGGAAAAAAAACAAGTAAGGTAAAGGGACAATTCCCAGGCGTCGAGACTGGCAATCAACTGGATCAAAAACGCCCGGACTGACCGGGCGTTTTTTTGTTCGAGCCAGTTTATAGCACAGTGATATTTTCTGCCTGCAAACCTTTAGGGCCCTGAGCCACCGTAAATTCGACACGCTGGCCTTCTGCAAGGGTGCGGAATCCGCCGCCACTGATGTTGCTGAAATGCGCAAAAACATCCGGGCCATTCTCTTGCTCGATAAATCCGAAACCTTTTGCTTCATTAAACCACTTTACTGATCCGATAGTCTTGTTTGACATAATTTTTACCTTAACTATTTATTAAAATTGAACTCGGCATGCGCCGATACTCATACTGCTTATTTTGGTGCAGGATATCTAATCAACCGAGGAGACTGGCAAGTACTACCGGAAGGATAACGCGACAACCGCTAAGCCAGGTCAGTATGACGCATTCTCAATATAAGTCAAACGTTTTCTTGAACTAAATTTTTTTATCGACTGCGACGCCACGACTGTACAACGCACCCGCCATACCGAGTGACAACATTGAGGAAGATTGAAATGAATCGTCCCTGTCTTGTAACATGAACGGAATCCGGAACAGGATCACATATATGCTGCGTTCTGACTATAAGCCGAAAAATGACTTTTCACCCCAGGCGGCGGCCTCCGTGGGTCGTCGTCCACTTGTGATGGTAACCCTACTGGCCTTAATTGGCCTATCGATTATTTTCTCAGCGATTTTATTTCGCCCGGCCAAATCTCACACACTTGCGGACAATGACAAAATTGAGACACCAACCACTGCGCCCATGGTACGAAAAACACTGGCACTTGAGCTGCCTGAAGAACAGTCGTCAGTGGGCGAAGAAGCTTTTGGCAACCGGCGGACCGTTGAGGTTATCATCAAACCGGGCGACACTTTGGCTGACGTATTCAAGGCAAACGGCATACCGGCCGCCACGTTGCAACGCATAATACGCTCAGGCAAAGTCGGTAAAAGCCTCGCCACCATTTATCCAGGCCAAAAACTCATTCTGGTCTTCTCTGGCAACGGCCGCTTACTGTCATTACAGACCTGGCAAACACCCGTCAAGCGTTTGGACATCGATCTATCCGGCCCTGAAGTTCGCGCCCAACATGTGGAAAAAGTCATCCAAACCGAAACGGCGTTCGCGGCTGGTGTTATCGAAAACTCCTTTTATTTGGCTGGCAAGAAAGCTGGACTGACCGATGCATTGATTATGGAAATGGCGGGCATCTTTGGCTGGGACATCGATTTTGTGCTGGACATTCGTAAAGGCGACCGATTTCAAGTGGTCTATGAAAAACGCTACGTCGATGGACAGTTTTTCGAAAATGGTCCTATTCTCGCCGCAGAGTTCGTCAATCAAGGCCAAGTGTATCGTGCCGTTCGTTATGTGGACAGCCAAGGCAACGCGGCCTACTACACGCCTGAGGGCTTGAATATGCGCAAAACCTTTTTGCGTGCCCCACTGAATTTCATGTATATCAGTTCGGGCTTCAAACCACGACGATTCCATCCGATTCTCAAACGAGTTCGGCCGCACCGTGGCATTGACTACCGAGCGCCAAAAGGCACACCGGTATGGGCCGCTGGCGATGGCCGTGTTGTCAAAGCAGGGTACAACAAATACAACGGCAATTATGTCTTTATCAAACATGGCGAGCGATACATGACGAAGTATCTCCATTTCTCAAAGCTCGCCGTGAAGACCGGTCAATATGTCAAACAAGGCCAAGTGATTGGCTATGTCGGCGCAACAGGGCTGGCCGAAGCGCCACATTTGCATTATGAATTTCTTGTCGACGGTGTGCACAGAAACCCACGCACAGTCAAATTACCGCAAGCCAAACCGATCAACCCCAAAGAAAAAGCACGGTTTTTGAAGCAGACCCAACCGCTTATCGCCCAGCTTGAGCTGCAATCACGATTGCAGTGGGCCCACCAGCCATGACCTCCACGCACGACGACCGTCTTTTTATCGGTCTCATGTCGGGCACAAGCTTGGATGGCGTCGATGCGGCGCTCGTCCGCTTTACCCCGCACAAGCGCGTCCTGGCGACCAATTACCGACCGTTTTCTGAGCATGAACGCGCACAATTGCGCCAACTCCTCAAGGGTGCTTATCTGCCGGTGCAATGGGTGGAAGCTGGCCGTTTGATCGCGCGTCGATACACTGAGGCGTGTCTGCCGCTCATCAAAAAAGCTGGCGGTCCAGAACACATCGGGGCCATCGGTGCCCATGGCCAAACTTTGTTTCATCAACCCGCCACCAAAACCACACCGGCCATCACCGTCCAATGCCTTGATGCTTTCTGGCTCGCCGAGCACACAGGAGTTGATGTCATTTTTGATTTTCGCCAAGCTGACGTTGCTGCAGGCGGGCAAGGTGCGCCCCTTGTGCCCCCTTTTCATGCCGATTGGTTTGGTCAACCGGAACAGTTACAAGCCGTGATCAACATTGGTGGCATCGCCAATATCACCCTGTTAAATGGCCACGAAATTGTCTGCGGTTACGACATTGGCCCGGGCAATACTTTGCTGGATCAATGGTGTCAACGCCACCTCGGCCAACCCTTCGATTGTGACGGACAATGGGCGGACTTGGGAGACTGTCAAAATGACTGGTTGGACCGTTTACTTGCGGATCCCTATTTCAGCGCGCCGCCGCCGAAAAGCACTGGGCCAGAATACTTCAATCTCACTTGGTTGGCGCAAAAACTTCCGGATATCGAAACTCGCCCGCCAGAAGATGTGCAAGCGACATTGGTGGCACTGACCGCTGAGACCATCGCCCGCGCAAGTCAGCCTGCGACACGGATCATTTTATGCGGCGGCGGCGCACACAATGCTGCTTTGCGACATGAAATTCGCACCCGCAGTCAGCTGCCGGTGGTGGACAGCAACGACCTCGGTCTTGATCCTGACTATGTGGAAGCGGCGGCTTTTGCGTGGCTTGCCTACCAATACCTGCTCGATCAACCAGCCAACGCACCGCAGGTAACAGGGGCCCAAGGCACAAGAATTTTAGGCGCCCACATTAAACGTCGTTCTCTGCTTCAGGGATAACCGGCGGGTAAAACACCGCGACACTCATGGCCACGCCCCAAGCCCACCACAATGACCACAGATTATGAGACAGGAAATGCGCACCACGCAGCGTCTGTGCAGCCCCCAAAACAACAAATAATGTCACGATGCCAACCAAAACCTTCCTCGCCAGTGGTCGGTTGATTTCTCTTAAGAAAAAATACGCCCCCAAGAATGACAATGCCGTTGATACATGCCCAGCCGGCCAACATTGCCCTGTCCTTGTAGTAGCCGGCTCGCTACCAATCAGTGGGACAAAAGGCTGATCTCCCCCGTAACGAATCAAATCCCACGGACAAAATATGTGCGTATGATGTTTGAGAAATGCAATACTCCCTGCTATCAAAACGGAGCTGATCAGCAAGTAATTCAGTCCTCGTACCCACACTGCGGGCAAACCCACTTTGTGGGCAAACAGCCGGATGCCAAGCAGACCTAACCACAGAGCAACGACAACTTTTTTAATGCCATCATGCAATACATCTTGTAATAACCAGTGATTGCGCAAAGGAAATGCGTGTTGCGTCGCATCGTAGATGTGATCTTGCAGCCAGAAATCGAAATCTGTCCATTGACTGACCATGAACAGCACAACGCCGGCCGCCACCCAAGCCGACCATTCGAAAAGATGACTTTTCTTCATTACGCTCAGGCTTGGATCTTAATATGTGCAAAGCGTCGCTTACCCACCTGAACAACGCCAGAAAACCCAGCAGACAAGTGCAACTTGGGATCTGAAATCCTTTCACCATCAATACGTACGGCCCCCTGTTTCACCATACGCATCGCTTCAGACGTGCTCTTGGTGAGGCCCGCATCGCGCAACGCATTGGCAATTGGCAACCCTTCTGGATGGGTCAAACATACTTCAGGCATGTCCTCAGGCAACGCCCCTCGCCTAAACTGGGCATCAAATTGTTGATGGGCTTGCTCTGCTGCTTCAGCCGAATGAAAACGCGCCACAATTTCTTTCGCCAATTCCACTTTGACATCTCTTGGATTTCGACCTTCGCGCACGGCTGTTTTAAGCTGTTCTATCTCCGACTGCGGCCGGAAACTCAACAAATCAAAATAGCGCCACATCAACTCATCGGAAATCGACATCAATTTGCCAAACATCTCGTTGGGTGGTTCGTTGATTCCGATGTAGTTACCCAACGATTTACTCATTTTTTGAACACCATCAAGGCCTTCAAGAATCGGCATGGTCAGGATGATCTGCGGCTTCTGACCATAATCACGCTGCAATTCGCGCCCAACCAATAAGTTGAATTTTTGATCCGTTCCACCGAGTTCAACATCAGCCTCAAGTGCCACAGAGTCATAGCCTTGCACCAATGGATACAAAAATTCATGCAGTGCAATGGGCTGGCCACTCTTAAAGCGTTTACTGAAATCGTCACGCTCAAGCATACGCGCCACGGTATAGCGTGACATCAATTGCACCATATCGGCTGGCGACATCCGATTCATCCACTCGGAATTGAAGCGTACTTCTGTTTTTTCCGGATCCAAAATTTTGAAAATTTGCGCTTTATAGGTTTCGGCATTGGCCTGCACTTCCGCCTCACTTAGCGGACGGCGAGTCACATTCTTACCCGTGGGATCACCGATGCGCCCGGTAAAATCGCCTATGAGAAACACAACGCGATGCCCCAACATTTGAAATTGGCGCATCTTATTGATCAGTACCGTATGTCCCAAATGCAGATCAGGCGCGGTAGGATCAAACCCCGCCTTGACGGTTAACGGTTTGCCGCTGGCCAATCGCTCCGACAAATCGGCTTCTTCAATGATTTCTTCGGCACCACGGCGTATCAGTTCGAGGGCTTGTGCAGTCGAAGTCATATGTTCGTTCATTTCGCAATGGTTGGCATGCCCGAGATTCTACCCCATCCGCACACCGCTTGCCTATGTTACAATGTTGGGATCATTCACCGACATGCGGATTGTCGTGCGAAATTCGACCTCCCTCGCGACCTGGCTGCTCACACAAAAAGACCGGCGTCAAAATAACAAAAATCATCACAGCAAAACCCAACAAATCATCTATCAAGTGGTGTCCTCGCCCGACTGGCATGTGCAGGCAGCCGTTGTCCGTTTGTTTCCTGACAATAGCATTGGCAAGCCGCGTGTTTTGAACTGGGGCCGGTTGCTGAGTGGCAAGTTGCCGGAATGTGCCGATGACGTCGACAAACGTTGGATCGCTCGGCTTGCCCCGACTGGGGGCCGCTGGCACGACGGGACCATTGATATCCTGATTGAAGATATGCTGGTGTACCACCGCCTTTACTGGGCGTCGCTGGAGACACCGCTCAAACGAGGCCGGCCCCGTACCATTGCGCCTCGTTGGACGCAACACCAAGATGGCCGCCAAACACTCACTTGGGTGGCAAACGATGAGCGCTTGATATGGTTGCCTCATTCGAGGTTTGGCGTCTGCCTTGACACCATGAGCATACACGAGCTTGACGTGGACGGTACCCCTGAACGGATGCCGCGTACGCTGTCAATCTGGCCGACCGACGCCATGGGATGGCATCAACAATTCTCCGACTGGGGATTACCTGGGCCAGTCGCACTACCGGTAGCATCGCAGCCTGACTGTCCCCCCATCGGGCATCTCATTTGTCGCAGCCAACCGAGAGACTCAGGTCTCCGACAGCACTGGGCGGACATCGGGTTTCAATATGGCAGCGCGCGCTGCTACGCAGATAGCACGCATCCATATGTTTATGCGCGCCAAACCAGTCGATGGTGCCAATACCGTCGCCAACAAGATACCGAACACCAATGGCTGGAAACCGCCTGCCGCGTAAGTTGGCGAACGCGGACGTTGATCAAGGGGCCTCGTCACACCCTGCCCACCGAGGACGATTGGTTGAACTTTGTTTTGTTCGACATTCCGCTGCTCGAACAACAAGGCTGGCATGTTGAATTTGATGACCAATTTGACTTTCACATTGTCCGAGCCGAACGCATTGAAGGTTGGCTCGACCACAAAAATGATGGATCGGACTGGTTCGAACTGAACTGGCAAGTCGAGGTGAATGGAGAGCAACTGGAACTGCTTCCGATCCTGCTCGGGCAACTCGACGACGTTCACCGGGCACTGGCCGACGCGTCTGGCGGGCGAGCACTCATCAAATTGCCGGATGGACGCAGACTTCTGCTCGAACCACAATGGTTGGACGCCATGGTCACCTTGCTGAAAGAACTGTTCTCCCATCGCCAACCCAAAGACCATCGAGTTCGATTGTCACGTGCAGAGTTGCCATACCTTTTACCGCTGGAAAACACAGCGACATTACGTTGGCAACACGCAGAAAATTGGCGAACGCTCCTGAAGCAATTGCTAGGCCACTTGCCGCTTCCCGACGTCTTGCCGGGATCGGGCTTCCAAGGACAATTGCGCGATTATCAACTTGACGGCATGCGCTGGTTACACCGGCTTGCCGAAGCCGGACTCGGCGGGATTCTCGCGGACGACATGGGGCTTGGTAAAACCATTCAGACCATCGCCATGCTGACACGCCTCAAGACGGACAACCAGCTCAGCCAATCAGTGCTTATTCTGGCGCCGACCAGCGTCCTCTATAACTGGCAACGTGAGCTTGAACGGTTCGCCCCCGACTTCACGGTGACCGTTGTACATGGTGCTGACCGGGAATCGCTTTGGCAAAAACACACCGATATTATCATTACCTCATACCCGCTCGTACTTCGAGACTGGCGACACATTCAAAGCCGAACGTTTTCTGTGCTGGTGCTCGACGAAGCGCAGATGTTGAAAAATCCCCGCGCCAAAACCACCCAAAAAGTCTTCACCATCAGTGCCAGTCGGCGGTTTGCGCTCACCGGCACCCCCATAGAAAACCACCTGGGCGAACTCTGGAGCCTGATGCATTTGGTCAATCCTGGCTTTTTAGGCACGCACGCCACGTTCAACAAGTTGTTCCGCCTGCCCATCGAACGACAGCAGGACACCGCACGCCAAGCACAATTGGCCGCACGCATTGCCCCGTTTATCAAGCGACGCACCAAGCAACAGGTCGAGCAACAGCTTCCTCCCAAAACCGAAATTGTCAAAACCGTTGCGCTGTATGAAGAGCAACAACTGCTTTATGACACGATACGACTGTCGATGCACGCACGTGTTCAAGCGACAATCCAGCAACAAGGGCTCGCGCGCAGTCATCTGACCGTGCTCGACGCCTTGCTCAAACTCAGACAAATCTGCTGTCATCCGCAATTGGTCAACCGCGCTGGGCTACCTTTGCCAAAGCGCTCGGCGAAAACCGATGTGTTGATGAGTATGTTGGTTGAAATGCTCAATGAAGGGCGGCGAATTATCCTCTTTTCGCAGTTTACCCAGATGCTCGACATCATCAGCGGATTATTACATCAGCATGATATGCCACATTTCATGCTGACCGGACAGACGCGAGCACGGCAGTCCATGGTCGATGCATTCCAATCCGGCGAGCGGCCAATTTTTCTTATCAGCCTGAAAGCGGGCGGCACCGGCCTCAACCTCACCGCTGCGGATACGGTCATTCACTATGACCCCTGGTGGAATCCGGCGGTGGAAAGTCAAGCCACTGATCGCGCCCACCGTATTGGTCAAGATAAGTCCGTGTTCGTTTATCGACTCATTTGCCACGGCACGGTGGAGGAAAAAATACAGGCGTTACAGAAAAAGAAATCTGAACTATATGAAAGTGTGTTGCATCAACAAGACAGACAATCAATGCTGAAACTGACCGAAGAAGACATCAACTGGTTGTTCGGTCCACTAACATAGAGACGCACCACCAAAGGCATTTTCCTGCTCTGGTCGGCCAGAGCAGGAAAGCTAATCGTTACTTGGTTCTCACCAAACGTATTTTGACAAAGCCCTCATTGATTTCCAGCGTGTCATCATCAATGATCTTGAATTTTTCACGTTCGTCGCCTTTCACAAAAACCAGATAGCGGTTATCGCCCTCTGACTCCACGACGATGCTGTCATATTCATGTTTCTCACCATCGCTCACAGTATAATTCTCGCCAATGACCAAACGCTTTTCGGCCATTTTTTCATTTAACGCCTGTACCATTGGGTTTTGTGACACATCCCCGCCGATTTCCATCCGGTATTCACCTTCAAAGCCGTGCCCACCGCATGCTGCTAGCGCCAAAGAAAAAACAAGAAACCCTACCATTCGAACGATATTCATCATAAGTCCTCTTTCCTCTTATTAATCCAGGTTCCCAACAACTTATCGGCAGTCGCATTGTCGCGTGCCGAACTTAAGAGTGTACCCAATCTTGCAAGACGGGTGAACAGACATTTTGGTATCAACCATATGGCCTACAACCGAATTTGCCAGGTGACAATACGGCATGTCAAAATAATACTTTGACAGCCTAAAGGTGTTTTATTATGTCAACTCCCATACCAGAATGCCCCAAATGCCACGGGCAATATGTTTACCCTGACCGAGACACATTGATCTGCCCGGAATGTGGTCACGAATGGAATCCCTCGGAGCAACCCGAAGATGAAGAAGCGCTCGTCGTTTTGGATGCCTACGGCAATCAGCTTCATGACGGAGATACCGTCACCATCATCAAGGATCTCAAGGTGAAAGGCGCATCGTCGCCGCTCAAGGTTGGCACAAAAGTGAAAAATATCCGGCTCGTTGATGGCGACCACAACATAGACTGTAAAATCGACGGTTTTGGAGCGATGAAGCTCAAGTCCGAATTTGTCAAAAAAGCATGAAGGGCGAGAAAAGA